>NZ_JBRREK010000007.1:0-130047 GCF_056760235.1 Stenotrophomonas sp. STEN018 | reverse complement strand
CCCCCCCCGCCCCCCCCCCCCCCCCCCCCCCCCCCCCCCCCCCCCGCCCCCCCCCCCCCCCCCCCCCCCCCCCCCCCCCCCCCCCCCCCCCACTACCGCCTACCGCTGCGATCAGGCGGCCTTGTCGCCCTTGTAGCTGCAGCCGGAGGTGCAGGTCTCATGCACCACTACTTCGCTGAGCAGCGGCAGCGCTGGCTTCAGCTTTTCCCAGATCCACATCGCCAGGCGTTCGCTGGTGGGGTTTTCCAGGCCGGGGATGTCGTTGAGGTAGTTGTGGTCGAGCTGGTCGTAGAGCGGCTGGAAGGCGGCCTTCAGATCGCTGAAGTCCATGATCCAGCCGGTCTCCGGGCCGGGTTCGCCGCTGACCCGCAGCTCCACGCGGAACGAGTGGCCATGCAGGCGCGAGCACTTGTGGCCGACCGGAACGTTGGGCAGCCGGTGTGCGGCTTCGAGGGTGAAAACCTTGAAAATATCCATGGGCGCAATTGTAGGGTGCCACCGTCTCCTCGCGTATGCGCCTGTGATGCCAGTCATAATTTCATATCCATCCGGATGGAGCGATGTAACGGATGGTTATGTGCGAATGCAACAAAGTGATTGGCCGGACATTTGACTGTTGTGAGGTACTGCTGGCGTTGTCATTCACCTCTCCCGGACTCCATGCCTACTCGTTCCTTGCTCGCTTTCGCGGTGGCAGCTGCCATCGCTGCTCCCTCCCTCGCCCTGGCCGAAGCCGCTGCCGACGGCAGCAAGACCCTCGATGCAGTGCGCGTCACCGGCTCCAACATCAAGCGCACCGATACTGAAACCGCGAACCCGGTGCAGGTGATCGAACGCCAGCAACTGGAACAGACCGGCAAGGCCAGTGTGGCTGACCTGCTGCGTTCGATCTCCGCCAACACCGGCAACGCCAGCAACGAAACCAGCAACAGCGGCTGGGCCTCCGGCTCGGCCGGCATCGGCCTGCGTGGCCTGTCGCAGAAGAATACGTTGGTGCTGCTCAACGGCCGTCGCCTGGCCAACTACGGTTTCCCGTCTGGTGGTCTGTCGGACACCTTCGTCGATCTCAACGCGCTGCCGCTGGTAGCGGTGGAGCGCATTGAAGTACTGAAGGACGGCGCCTCGGCGGTATACGGCTCCGACGCGGTGGCCGGCGTGGTCAACATCATCACCCGGCAGAATTTTGAAGGTGCCGAAGTCGGCGTCAGTGGCGGTACCTCCGAAGCCGGTGGGCTGGACCAGCAGAACCTCAAGTTCGTTGGCGGCATCGGCGATCTGGACCGCGATGGTTACAACATCCTGGTGTCGCTGGAAGGCTATAACCGGGACCGTCTGGACCAGGATCAGCGCGATCTCACGCGCTCGGGCATCTATACCGACAAGGCAGGTGGTCGCTGGAATGGTTGGTCGGCCAAGGGCGCGCGTTATCTGATCGGCGGCAAGTCGGTGCCGATGCTCGATGCCGCCGGCAACTGCCCGGAAGGCACCGTACTTACCGCGAGCGGCCCGATCGACGGCCTGGCCGGTGACACCTGCGCCTTCAACCAGGCGCCGTACACCACGCTGATCCCGTCGACCAAGCGTTGGCAGGCCTACGTCAATGGCACGCTGCGCATCAACGACTCGGTGGAAGCCTTCGCCGATGTGATCTACAGCGACATCAAGGGCGTGTCCTGGTTCGGCTCCAGTCCGTTTTTCACTCTGGAAAGCGGTCGCTTCGCGCTCAACGCCGATACCGGCCTGGCCGAGCCGGTGCGCTCAACACTGCCGGCGGGCAATCCGTACAACCCGTACGGCGTCGATGTGCCGATCGAATACACCTTCTTCAACCTTGGCGGCACTATCAAGACCAACCGCTCGCGTTCCTATCGTGGCGTGCTGGGCCTGCGCGGGCAGGGCGAGAAGTGGGATTGGGAACTGGGTGCATTCCAGGCTGCCAGCCAACAGCGCGAAACGGTGTCAGGTGGCTTCGCCAACCGCTGGGCGCTGTACGACGCGCTGGCATCAGGCAGCTACAACCTGCTCAAGCCGTCTGCGACTGATCCTGCGGTACTTGCTGCGATTGGGCTGAGCACACTGCGTCCGGCTGATTCGGTGCTCAAGGGTGTAGACGCGAAGGTCTCCGGCACTCTGGGTGAAACCTGGGCCGGCCAGATTGGCTTTGCCGCCGGTGCCGAATGGCGGCAGGAAAAGCTCGATTCCAACAATCCCTGGCAGATCGATGCAGGCCTGCAGGTGCGTCCGGCCATCGCCGAAGTGCACGGCCAGCGCCAGGTCAGCGCCGCCTATGCGGAAGTAAGCGTTCCGCTGCACAGCACGCTGGAACTGCAGGCTGCAGCACGCGCCGATCATTACAGTGACTTCGGCAATGCGTTCTCGCCCAAGCTCGGCCTGCGTTGGCAGCCGCTGGACTGGTTGCTGGTGCGTGCTGCCGCCTCGCGCGGTTTCCGTGCGCCGTCGCTGTCGGAGAACTCGGCATCTACCAGCATCGCGTATGGCTCGGTGGTCGATCCGCATGATCCCGACGTCGCGGGTTCGCGCCAGAACCCGACCTTCTTCACCGTCGGCAATACCAATCTCGATCCGGAGCGCACGCGCAGCTTCAACGCCGGCTTCGTGCTGTCGCCGTGGCAGAACACGAACCTGAGCGTGGATTACTACCGCATCAAGTTGGACAACCTGATCGGCACCGGCAACACCACCACGCTGGTGGCAGAGAACGATCCGGCCAATGTGCTGCGTGATTCGCGCGGCAAGTTGCTGGCGGTCTACAACCGCTACCAGAACCTGAGTGAACTGGAGACTTCCGGTATCGATATCGAGTTGCGTCAGCGTTGGCAGACAGCTGCAGCAGGTGATTTTGGTCTGTCTTCGGCGCTGACCTATGTCATCGACTACAAGCGTCCGCAGGTTGTGGGCGGCCCGCTGGTGGATTACGCCGGCTCCAACCTCGGCCCGTCGTTGCCGGACACCAAGGCCACCACCACGCTGGATTGGGCGTTGGGTGACTGGCGCACCGCGCTGACCTGGTACTACACCAGCAGCTATGACCAGCAAGGTAGCGCCGCCGCCAAGGCCGTGCAGAAGCAGGTTGCCAGTTACAGCCAATTCGATCTGTACCTGGGCTACACCGGCATCGACAAGCTGACCGTCTACGCAAAGGTGCAGAACATCGGCGACCGCCAGCCACCGTACGACGCCACCTTCCCGGGTGTGCGCGCACCGTATGACTTCAGCCAGTACGACCTGCGTGGGCGCTACTACACGCTGGGCTTTGATTACCGCTTCTGATCTGAAAGCCCGCGGTGCTTTAGCCCCTCTCCCGTTCACGGGAGAGGGCAGCTCCTGTAGTGGGGGGGGGGGGGGGGGCGCGGGCAGGTTGGCGGGGTGGCTGGCCGGCGGCCCCCCGCCCCGCCGCTGCGGCGCGCCCCCCCCCCCACTACAGGCCGTGCTGCCAGAAATTATTCGCAACAACGTTCATGCAATAGGGGAGTGCTACATCCATGTCGTTCCGCTTCAAACGTCTGCTGCCAGTCCTGTTGCTGGCAACACTTGTCAGCCTGTCGCCGGCCTACGCCCAGAACAGCTACTACTTCCCCACCGCGCAGCAGTTCGATGCGAAGGTGCCATCGCCGCAACAATTCCTCGGCTACGAGATCGGCAGCCATTACACCCGCCACGACCAGCTGGTGGCCTACTTCAACGAACTGGCGCGGGTCTCGGACAAGGTCAAGGTCGAGGTCATCGGCCAGAGTTACGAGCAGCGCCCGTTGTTGCTGGTAACCATTACTTCGGCACGCAACCATGCGCGCAGCGCCGAGATCGCTGCGCAGCGGCAAGCAATGGTTGATCCCGCGCAGCCATTACCCAGTGCCGATGCACCAGCGGTTGCATGGCTGGGCTATAGCGTGCACGGCAACGAAACATCCAGTGGTGAAGCGGCGATGCTCACCGCCTACTATCTGGCCGCCAACCAGGACGTCGAAACCGCGCGCTGGCTGGACCATGCGGTGGTGGTGATCGATCCGGCACAGAATCCGGATGGGCGTGATCGCGCCGCCAACTGGCATAACGGCTGGGGTTCGCGTCCGCCATCGGCCGACCCGGCGGACAAGGAACACGTCGAGCCCTTCCCGAGTGGCCGCGTCAATCACTACTTCACCGATCTCAATCGCGATTGGCTGGCGCTGGCGCAGGCTGACAGCTGGCCGAAGGTTGCACAATTCCATCGCTGGTACCCGAACATCCAGATCGATTTCCATGAGATGGGCAAGGACAGCACCTACTACTTCGAACCGTCGCCGAAGAGCATGGAAAGCCCGCTGCTGCCCAAGTCCTCGTATGAGGCGAACAGGTGGTTGGCGCGCTTCCATGCCAAGGCCTTGGATGATCTGGGCTCGCTGTATTACACCGGTGAGAACTTCGACAATTTCTCGCCGATCTATGGCTCGACCTATCCGGATTTCCATGGTGCGGTAGGCGTGACCGTGGAGCAGGCCAGTTCGCGTGGCTTGGTGCAGGAATCTGTGAATGGCCCGTTGCATTTCAACTTCACCGTTCGCAACCAGGTGGCGACGGGTTTGGCCAGCGTGCGTGGTGTTGTTGAGGATCGTGATCGTTTGTTTGCACTGCAGAAGGAGTTTTTCCGCAGTGCCTTGAAGCAGGCGGCGGCCTATCCGGTGCATGACTGGGTGTTTGGCGATGCAGCTGATGCCACGTTGACGCGCAAGCTGCTGGGGGTTCTGTTGCAACATCGCATCGAGGTGCATGCACTGGCGCGGGATGTGGAAGTAGATGGCAAGCGCTTCCAGGCCGGTTCGGCCTATGTGGTGCCGGCGCGACAGCCGCAATTCCGACTCGCGCATTCGATCTTCGAGTTCACCCCGGCGGTGAAGGGCGATGTGTTCTACAGCGGTACCTCGTATGCGGTAGCACCTGCTTACGGGCTGCGTTATGCGGGTAGTCGCGGTGCGGTGCCGAGCGGTGCGGTTGTGGATGCGGTCCCCGCAACGCAGGGTGGTATCAGCGGCGGCCGTGCAGGTTTTGCTTATGTGGCCGATGCGCGTGACTTCGGCAGCTACCGTCTGCTGGGCGGTCTACTGCGCGACAACGTGCGGGTGCGCACCGCACATCAGCCGTTTACTGCTGTTACTGCGGCTGGTGATGTGGCGTTTGGCCACGGCGCGGTGGTGATTCCGGTTGCAGGCCAGACGTTGGATGCGGATGTCCTGCAGGCCAAGGTGTTGGCGCGTGCGCAGGAGGCTGGGGTTACGGTCTACGCGTTGGCCAGTGGCCGCGCTGCCAGCGGCATCGATCTGGGTAGCGACAATGTGCGTGTATTGCGCACACCGAGCATAGCCCTGGTGATGGGCGAGGGTGTGTCAGCCACTGAAATTGGTTCGACTTGGTTCTCGTTGGACACCTCGTTGGGCCTGCCGTCGAGCAAGCTGGATCCTGCGCAGCTGGCCAGCGTTGATCTGGCGCGCTATACGTCGATCGTGCTGTCTGGCGGCACCTATGCCAATGTCAGCGATGCTGGTGTGGCTGCGCTGAAGCGCTGGATTGCTGCTGGTGGCTCTTTGGTGGTGTATGGCAGCGGCGCGCGCTGGGCCATCGACAAGGGCCTGGCTGAAGCCAAGCTGCGCGAAGCCGACAAGAAGGATGAGGCTGAGCGTCTGGATTTCGGTACGGTGCGCGATGTGTTCGCGCTGGGCCGGGTCAGCGGCAACATTTTGAGCGCCGATATAGACCCGACTCATCCTTTGGGTTTTGGTGTGCAGCAGCGCCGCATCTGGGTCAACAAGGAAGGCGGGCTGGTGTTCGAGCCGGTGAAGAATGCTTTCCTCAATGTGGTGAACATTGATCGCGAGCCGGTGGTGAATGGCTATCTGTCCGACGCCAATCGTGCACGTGTATCGGGTTCCAGCTATCTGCAGGTGGTGCCGACTGGCAACGGCAACGTGGTTTTGTTTGCCGATGATCCGGCACACCGCAAGTATTGGCATGGCACCGAGCGCTTGTTGCTCAATGCCTTGCTGCAGGCGAACCACCTGAGCACACCGCGCCAGCGCGGGGAGTAAGGCTTTAGCCCCGCAGTGCTCATAGCCCCTCTCCCGCTTGCGGGAGAGGGGTTGGGGTGAGGGAGCGGTGCATAGCACCGTGCTGTTCTGCTTTTCTCGGCCAGTGGGTATGGGTATCGGAAAGGCCAAAAGCCGCCCTCATCCGCCCCTGCGAGGCACCTTCTCCCGTAAACGGGAGAAGGGATAGAACCAGAGCTAAAGCCAAAGCCAAAGCCAAAGCCAAAGCTCAAAGCCAAAGCTCAAAGCCAAAGCTCAAAGCCAAAGCGCAACACCCAGAAACCAGAAAGGCCGACGCAATGCGTCGGCCTTTCTTTGCATCTTATCCCAGCAAAACGCTGGAATCAGGCGCTGGTACGGCTCTGACCACGGCCGCCACCACCGCCACGACGCTGACCACCACCTGGGTGTGCATCACGACGCTGCTGGCCATTGCCGGCATTACGCTGGCCGCCCGGCTTCTGCGGCTGGCCGCCACGGCCGCCGCGCGGTGCATCGCCAGTCGGGCGACGTGCGGCATGGCCGCCGTTGCCGCGACGCGGTGCCTTGTGGCCGCCCGGATGCTCAGCCTTGCCCGGCGCGCTGTTGCCCCAACGAATCGGGGTGTGCGGTTCAAAGCCCGGCACGTCACGGATGTCCATGTCGCGGTCGAGCAGACGCACGATCTGGCGCAGCAGCTTGGCTTCGTCCTGGGCAACCAGCGAGACAGCCTCACCGGTCGAACCGTTACGGCCGGTACGGCCGATACGATGCACGTAATCTTCCGGCACCATCGGCAGGTCGTAGTTGATGACCTTCGGCAGCTCGTTGATGTCGATACCGCGGGCAGCGATATCGGTAGCCACCAGCACGGTCACGCGGCCGGCCTTGAAGTCAGCCAGTGCGCGCAGGCGCTGGCCCTGGCTCTTGTTGCCGTGGATCGCGGCGGTCTTGATACCGGACTTCTCCAGGAAGTCGGCCAGCTTGTCGCAGCCATGCTTGGTGCGGCCGAACACCAGCGTCTGCACGCGGGAGTCTTCAGCCAGCAGGTGCAGCAACAGCTCACGCTTGCGCGCGCCGTCTACCGGGTGCACGCGGTGGGTGATGGTCTCGGCAACGGTGTTCTTCGGCGTGACCTGGATCTGCTCCGGGTTATGCATGAACTCCAGTGCCAGCTGCTTGATGCTCTCTTCAAACGTTGCAGAGAACAGCAGGGTCTGACGGTTCTGGCGCGGCAGCTTGGCCAGGATGCGCTTGATCGAGGGCAGGAAGCCCATGTCGAGCATGCGGTCGGCTTCGTCCAGCACCAGGATTTCGACGCCGGACAGGTCGACGCTGCGACGCTCCAGGTGGTCGATCAGGCGGCCCGGGCAGGCGACCAGCAGGTCGACGCCACGGCGCAGGATGTCCAGCTGGTTGCCCATGCCGACGCCGCCGTAGATGCAGGCGCTGGGGATGCGCAGGTACTTGCTGTAGCCACGCAGGCTGTCATGCACCTGGGTAGCCAGTTCGCGGGTGGGTGCCAGCACCAGGGCGCGCGGGCGGCGCGGGCCATTGCCCACACTCTGCGGCGAGGTGGCCAGGTGCTGCAGCAGCGGCAGGCCGAACGCGGCGGTCTTGCCGGTACCGGTCTGTGCGCCGGCCAGCAGGTCGCGGCCGTCCAGCGCAAGCGGAATGGCCTGCTGCTGGATCGGGGTCGGGTTTTCATAGCCCTGCTCGGCGAGCGCGCGCAGCAGGAAGGGCGCAAGGCCCAGGTTTTCAAACGACATGGAGTACTCCGAAACATGAAGAACGCGCGCCCGAAGGGGCTTGCGTTGCTGATCATTGAAGACCAGCTGATCTCGGAGCGTTCCCGTAAACCGCGCTGCAAGATCTGGATGCAACCAACGCGGTGCGCTGGCTGGAATGCGTGACGATAGGCGTCGGAGTGGGGGCGGGCGGGCGGATGGGCCAGATGGCCGCTGATCCTGCACCGCCGGCGATCCCTGAGGGAAACGGACGGCCGCTGGCAGACCGCGCTAGTCTAAGGGATTGTTTCGGCCGGCACAAAAACGCCCGTTCAGCATTCGGCTGGTGAGGCTGGTGGTAGCTGGCTTATTCATTACAATTGAAACTTATTTCTCCGCAGACTGGACACTCCCATGAAGCTTGGTTCCCTGAAGGATGGCGGCCGCGACGGCACTCTGATCGTGGTTTCGCGTGACCTGACCCGTGCGGTACGGGCCGCTGGCATTGCCGCCACCCTGCAGCAGGCGCTGGAAGACTGGTCCAATCTGGCCCCGCGCCTGAACGCGCTGTCCGAGCAGCTCAATGCCGGCACCGTTGAAGGTGAGTTCGCCGTGGACATGCAGGCGCTGGCCGCGCCGCTGCCGCGCGCCTACGAGTTTGTCGATGGCAGCGCCTATCTGCCGCACGTGGCGCGGGTGCGCAAGGCGCGCGGCGCCGAAGTGCCGGAAAGCTTCTACACCGATCCACTGATGTACCAGGCCACCAGCGCCGGCTTCTACGGCCCGCGCGACTCCGTGAAGGTGATCAGCGAGGACTACGGCATCGATCTGGAAGCCGAGATCGTGGTCATCACCGATGACGTGCCGATGGCGGTGACGCCGGCGCAGGCCGCTGGCCACATTCAATTGGTCGGTCTGGTCAACGACGTCAGCCTGCGCAACCTGATCCCGGGCGAACTGGCCAAGGGCTTCGGCTTCCTGCAGTCCAAGCCGCGCTCGGCGCTGAGCCCGGTGTTCGTTACCCCGGACGAGCTGGGCGCTGCCTGGCAGGACAGCAAGCTGCATCTGCCGCTGGTGACCCACATCAATGGCAAGTGGTTCGGCGCGCCGGAAGCTGGCGTGGACATGCAGTTCAACTTCGCCCAGTTGGTTGCACATGCGGCCAAGACCCGTCCGTTGTCGGCTGGCGCGATTGTCGGCTCGGGCACGATTGCCAATGAAGACACCGCACTTGGCGCATCCTGCTTCGCCGAGCAGCGCACCGTCGAGACCCTGCGCGATGGCAAGCCGTCGACGCCGTTCATGAGTTTTGGTGATGTGGTTCACATTGAGATGCTGGACCGTGACGGCGCCAGCATTTTTGGTGCGATTGAACAGCGCATCGAGCAGGCTTCGCGTCCCTGATAAAACGGTTCGCGTGTTGACTGTGCTGGTGGTGAAGGAATCCTCACCGCCAGCCGCTATTGTGCTGGCAGGTGATGGGGGAATCTGACATGGAAGCAGGGCTGACGCTCTATAGTTATTGGCGCTCAAGTGCCGCGTATCGCGTGCGCATCGGCTTGAACCTGAAGGGCTTGGAGTACGCGCTCACGCCAGTACATCTGGTGCGTGATGGCGGCCAACAGCATGCGCCGGATTACGCTGCATTGAACCCGCAGGAGCTGGTGCCGACGCTGCGTCATGGCGAGCGTGTACTGACCCAGTCGCTGGCGATTCTTGAGTACCTGGACGAGGTTTTCCCCGAGCCAGCCCTGTTGCCGGCGGATGCGGGTGGCCGTGCACGCGTGCGTGCATTGGCGCAGCAGGTGGCCTGCGACATCCATCCCTTGAACAACCTGCGGGTGATGCAGTTTTTTGACCGCGAATGGAATGTGCCGCAGCCCGAGCGCGACGAATGGACGCTGCATTGGATGCGGGTTGGTTTTGCCTCGCTGGAGGCGATGCTGGCAGGTTCGTTCGATACTGGCCGTTATTGCCATGGCGCCGAGCCCGGTCTGGCCGACTGCTGCCTGGTGCCGCAGCTGTACAACGCCCGTCGCTTCCATCTGGACCTGACCCCGTATCCGACCTTGCAGCGGATTGAAGAAGCCTGCCTGGCGCTGCCGGCATTTGATGCAGCCCGCCCGGAAAACCAGATCGACGCGGTTTAGCCCGGCTGGTGGGTGTAGGAGCGGCGTAAGCCGCGAAGCGGATATGCCATGTAGGAGCGGCGTAAGCCGCGAAGCCGGTATTGCATCCGAAGCAGCAGATGACCCAATGCCCGACGAAGCTGCAGCCCGGATCCATCAGTAGCTTCGCGGCTTACGCCGCTCCTACAAAAGCCTGGGTCTACTCGGCTCTGAAGCAAGAAGCCCCGCAATGCGGGGCTTCTTGTCGCACGAAACGCCTGCTCAGAACCCGTGCGTGATCGCCGCAGGCACCGACACCGCAAAATCCGCATACGGATCATGTTCGCCACTGCCACCTTCGGAGAGGCGGAACTTCAGCGCCAGACCATCGCGTGAGTCGGCTGCGCGCAGCGCTTCCTCCTGCTCGATGATGCCGTCCTTGGCCATACGGAACAGGCACTGGTCAAAGCTCTGCATGCCTTCTTCCAGCGACTCTTCCATCGCCTGCTTGATGGTGTGGACTTCGCCACGGCGCAGCAGGTCACGGATCATCGGCGTGTTGAGCAGCACCTCGGTCGCCGGGCGGCGGCGACCGTCCTTGCCCTTGACCAGACGCTGTGAAACCACCGCGCGCAGGTTCAGCGACAAGTTCATCAAGACGTTCTTGTGCGCGCTTTCCGGGAAGAAGTTGAGGATGCGCTCGATGGTCTGGTCGGCGTTGTTGGAGTGCAGCGTGGCCAGGCAGAGGTGTCCGGTTTCGGCGAAGGCGATGGCTGCCTCCATGGTCTCGGCGTCCAGGATTTCGCCGATAAGGATCACATCCGGCGCCTCACGCATCGCGTTCTTCAGCGCGTTGTGGAAGGCGTGGGTATCCAGGCCGACTTCGCGCTGGTTGACGATGGACTGCTTGTGCTTGTGCAGGAACTCGATCGGGTCCTCGATGGTGAGGATGTGTCCGGTCGAGGTGCTGTTGCGGTGGTCGATCATCGAGGCCAGCGAGGTCGACTTGCCCGAGCCGGTCGAACCGACTACCAGTACCAGCCCGCGCGGGGTCATGATCACGTCCTTCAGCACCTGCGGGAGGTTGAGCTCCTCGATGCTGGGGATGCGGCTCTTGATCGCACGGATCACCATGCCAACTTCGCCGCGCTGCTTGAACACGTTGACGCGGAAACGTCCGGCATCAGCCAACGCGATGGCCATGTTCAGTTCCAGGTCGCGCTCGAACTGCGGCACCTGGCCTTCGTCCATCAGCGAATAGGCGATTTTCTTGACCATCCCCGGTGGCAGACCGGTATTGCCCAGCGGGTACAGCTTGCCTTCAATCTTGATGTAAACCGGCGCTCCGGTCGTCAAAAACATGTCCGAAGCGTTCTTTTCGGTCATCAGCTTCAAGAAATAGCCGATATCCATGCGAAATTTTCCCCAACAAACGGCGGCGTGCCGTTGCAAGCACGCCTCTGGCTTGACCACAATGGCCGCGCTCAGTCACCCAAGCCACGGCTCCCCAATGAAATCTAGCTTCGCACAATTGAGACTATTCCTGTGTGCTACCGCCTGCACATTCGTGCTATGCGGCAGTGCGCTGGCGCAGGATCCAGGCGCAATGGAATTGCTTGCCGCACAACAGGCGGTGGAAAAGGCCGATCGCGCCGACGCTGACCAGTACGCGCCGGACACGATGGCGATGGCCCGCCAGCAGCTGGGTCAGGCCCAGCAGGCTGCGAGTGACCGCCGGCTGCGCAAACAGGCACCAATCTTGGCGCTGCGCGCTGCCGCCGATGCCGATCTGGCGCGTGCGCAGAGCGAGGAAGCGGTCGCACAGGCCCAGCTGGCCCAGCGCAAGGCCGAGGTAGCGCAGCTGCAACGCCAGTTGGCGACAGGGGAGGGACGCTGATGCGGATCAGGAATCTGGTGGTTGTCGGCCTGTTGGCCATGCCCTTGTCGGCGCTGGCGGCGGAAGACCCGGCGGTGGGTGCCCTGAGTCACCGGCTGATGGTGCTGCAGGCCGATATGGCCACCGCCGATGTGGCTTCGTTCGAGAAGCTGCAGGCCCAGCAAGCCATCGCAGCGTTGGCCAAGGCCAAGCGCAAGGAGCTGGACGATGCCCGTTATCTGGCTGAGCGTCGCGTCGCCATTGCCGAGGCGGCCAGCCGCACGGCGCTGGCGCGGCGCGAGGTGGACGAGCTGGAGCGGACCCGCAGCGAGTTGCTGATCGAGGCCAGCCGCCGCGATGCCGCCCGTGCCCGTCAGGAAGCAGAGCAATTGCGGGTACAGACCCAGATCCAGGCCGAAGAGGCCGAGCGCCTGCGCCTGGCCGCCGAAGCCGAGACGTTGGCCCGCCAGGATGCGGAAACCGCGCTGACCAACGTTGCCGGCCGTCAGCAGCAGCGTTTGAGTGCGGCCCAGCAGAACGCGGCCAAGCTGGCCCGCGAAGAGGCCGAGTTGGTCTCCGGGCAGAAGCTGCCGGCCTCCAAGTTTGATGGTCGGGGTGAGGTCTACACCTTTGCCGGCGATGCGTTCGCGGCGGGCCAGGCTGCACTGTCCGGCGGCGCCCGCAACCAGGCCAAGGCGCTGGCCGAATACCTGAACATCGGCAAGAAAGGCCGGGTGGTGATCGAGGCCTATGACAGCGCCAACGGCGTTGGTCAGCGGCGCGCACAGGCGCTCAAGGACGCGCTGGTGGCGGGCGGCGTTGCCGCCAGCCGGATCCAGGTGACGGGCAAGAAAGCAGCCTCCACCCGGGCCCGTTCAGCGGAAGTTATTATCGCCCCGTGACAAACTTAAATGGCTGAACTTGTTAGGTTTTTGTCATTCGCGCGAGACTGAATGTGGCGTGGTTTGGATATTCAGCAAACGTTCCCGTGCAGCCCTTGCCGGAACCTTTTTGCAGGCGTAGGGTCAATTGTCCGGGCGGCACTCTCGTCGCCCGGACAACGGAGGGCCGAGCCGGTGCAAGCGTGGCGCGAACCAGTAACCGATAGCTCCTGGCAGGTTGGCCGGAAGACGGTTGGTGGTGCCACAGTGGGCAGGTCCGGCTTTCCAATCCAGCAACGCCCCGTGCCGTCAGGCCGGGGCGTTCTTGTTTCTGCATGAAGGAGGTAGTCATGTTCGAAGGGCAGCCGCAGAGTGAAATCGACGCATTGGCCAAGGCCAACCCGGAGTTCAAGCAGCTCTACCAACAGCATAAGAAGCTGAACAAGAAATGCATGGACGCGGAGCTGGGTGTACTCCCGATTGATGGGGTCACCTTGGGACAGATGAAACGGGAAAAACTGCTGGCCAAGCAGAAGCTCCTGCGGATTTACGAAAACAGCATCAACTGAACCTTCCCCACGCTAGACCGTTTATGTCGCGGACGGTGGCGGCCTCCTCGTCGGCCGCCATTGTCCGCGTCACTTGCTAGCGTGGTTACAGTGTCTGAAGGTGTGAATGCCTGACTTTCTTACACAACCATCGGATAATCATCGGTCCGGCCGCTGTGCGGCGCGATCTGAATCAAACCGATGCCCATCCATTCCTCCATTCTCGAACTCATTGGCAATACGCCAATCATCAAGGCGCAGCGTCTGGATGCAGGCGTGTGCGAGCTGTATCTCAAGATGGAGAGCGCCAACCCAGGTGGGTCGATCAAGGACCGTATTGGCTTGTCGATGATCGAGGCGGCCGAGAAGCGTGGCGATCTCAAGCCAGGCGCGACGCTGGTGGAAGGCACCGCCGGCAATACCGGTCTGGGTCTGGCGCTGGTGGCGCAGCAGAAGGGTTATAAGCTCATTCTGGTTGTACCGGACAAGATGAGCCGGGAAAAGATCTTCAACCTCAAGGCCATGGGCGCCGAGGTGGTGCTGACCCGTTCGGACGTGGCCAAGGGCCACCCGGAGTACTACCAGGATCTGGCCAAGACCGTCGCCGACCGTACCCCGGGCGCCTACTTCATCAACCAGTTCGGCAACCCGGACAACCCGGCCGCGCATGAATTCGGTACCGGTCCGGAAATCATCGAGCAGATGGGCGGTGACCTGGACGCCATCGTGTTCGGCTGCGGTAGCTCCGGCACCATGACCGGCCTGTCGCGCGCCTTTGCCAAACTTTCGCCCAAGACCGAGCTGGTGTTGGCCGACCCGGTCGGGTCGATTCTGGCCGAGTACATCAACGAGGGCACCCTGAACGAGAAGTCCGGCAGCTGGCTGGTGGAGGGTATCGGCGAAGATTTCCTGCCGGATATCGCCGATTTCAGCCGGGTCAAGAAGGCTTACGCCATCAGCGACGCCGAGAGCTTCCACACCGCGCGTGAGCTGCTGGGCAAGGAGGGCATCCTCGGTGGCTCGTCCACCGGCACCCTGCTGGCCGCCGCACTGAAGTACTGCTGCGAGCAGACCACGCCGAAGAAGGTGTTGGTGCTGGTGCCGGATACCGGCAACAAGTACCTGTCCAAGATGTACAACGACTACTGGATGCTGGACAACGGCTTCCTGGAACGCCCGCAGTTCGGCGACCTGCGCGACCTGATCCTGCGCCCGTACAGCCAGCGCGACACCGTGGTGGTGGGCCCGAAGGACCTGCTGACCACCGCCTACCAGCGCATGAAGCTGTACGACGTGTCGCAGCTGCCGGTGATGGATGGCAGCCAGTTGGTCGGCATCATCGACGAAAGTGACGTGCTGCTGCACGTTTATGGCGATGAAGCCCGCTTCCGCGACCCGGTCTCGGTGGCCATGGTCAGCAAGCTCGACCGTTTGGACGTCAAATCGCCGATCGAAGCACTGTTGCCGGTGTTTGACCGCGGCCAGGTGGCAATCATCACCGATGGTGACGCATTCCTCGGCTTGATCACCCGCATCGACCTGTTGAACTACCTGCGTCGCCGGGTTCAGTAATTCCTGGCACGGCCCCTCATAATGGCGGGCTACGGTAGATTCAGACACCACTGATAGAATTTCGCCCCTTTAGCTGGAAGCCCTCATGACGGATCAGCATTCACGCAGCCAGGATGGCGAGCGCGCCTTGTCGCTTGCCACCTTGGCCATCCACGGCGGGCAGTCGCCTGACCCCAGCACCGGCGCAGTAATGCCGCCGATTTACGCCACCTCGACCTATGCACAGTCCAGCCCGGGTGAGCATCAGGGTTTCGAGTACTCGCGCACGCATAACCCGACCCGCTTCGCTTACGAGCGCTGCGTGGCCTCGCTGGAAGGCGGTACGCGTGGTTTCGCCTTCGCCTCGGGCATGGCGGCCAGTTCCACCGTGATCGAGCTGCTGGATGCAGGCAGCCACGTGGTGGCGATGGATGACATCTACGGCGGCAGCTTCCGCCTGTTCGAGCGTGTGCGTCGCCGCACCGCCGCATTGGACTTCAGCTTCGTCGACCTGACCGATCTGGCTGCGTTCGAAGCGTCGATCACGCCGAAGACCAAGATGCTGTGGATCGAGACCCCGACCAACCCGATGTTGAAGATCGTCGACATCGCCGCGGTGGCCGCCATCGCCAAGCGTCACGGTCTTATCGTGGTGGTGGACAACACCTTCGCCTCGCCGATGTTGCAGCGTCCACTGGAGCTGGGAGCGGACCTGGTGCTGCATTCGGCCACCAAGTACCTGAACGGCCACTCCGACATGGTCGGCGGCATGGTAGTGGTCGGCGACAACGCTGAGCTAGCCGAGCAGATGGCCTTCCTGCAGAACTCCATCGGTGGCGTGCAGGGCCCGTTCGACAGCTTCCTGGCCCTGCGTGGCCTGAAGACCCTGCCGCTGCGCATGAAGGCGCATTGCGCCAACGCGATGGAACTGGCCACCTGGCTGGAAACCCATCCTGCCGTTGAGAAGGTGATCTACCCGGGCCTGGCCTCGCACCCGCAGCATGCATTGGCGGGCAAGCAGATGGCCGGCTACGGCGGCATCGTCTCGATCGTGCTCAAAGGCGGTTTCGAAGCCGCCAAGCGTTTCTGCGAGCGTACCGAACTGTTCACCCTGGCCGAGTCCCTCGGCGGCGTGGAAAGCCTGGTCAACCACCCGGCGGTGATGACCCACGCCTCCATTCCTGTGGCTCGCCGCGAACAGCTGGGCATCAGTGATGCGCTGGTGCGGTTGAGTGTGGGGATTGAGGATGTTGAGGATTTGCGTGGGGATCTGGAATGGGCTCTTCAGTAAAGCAGGCAGGCTCAGCTTGAACCGGCAGGCCTCGGAAGAACATAAGCGCCCTTGGCGGATTTTGCGTGCGTTCAGATCTTGGCTGTCCCAGAAGTGGATCGGCCGGGAGTTGGCGCGTTTTAAGTTTTCGGCGTTGCCTCGCATAAAGAACCTCACCCCTGACGATTCAGTACAGAGGGTATTTCCACCGGTTGATGTAAACCTGGGGCCGGGGGTGAACATCTACGGATACCTCTATGGTGAGTTCGGCTTGGGTGAGACATCGAGGCGGTATTCCGAGGCGCTGTTGGGCGCCGGTTACCCGGTGGCATTGATCGATGCAGGTATTGATATCCCGCATTCGTGCGGAGATCGTCGATTGTCTACGCTGGTGTCGGATATGCCTGTTCACCCGGTGAATATCGTGTTTGTAAATCCGGATCACTTCCAGGAAGTGCAGTCCAAGCTGCGGCCGGGCGGTTATACGATCGGTTTCTGGTTCTGGGAGCTTGACGTCATTCCAGACGGTTGGCTGGCGGCGCTGGATAGCGTGGACGAAGTGTGGGTTGCCACCGATTTCATCGAGAGGGCCTTCCGTCGAATAACCGACAAGCCTGTGGTTCGCGTTCCGCATCCAATAAGTACTGCCGCCGCAATGCATGTGTCACGTGCGGATTTCGATCTGGACGCGGACGCATTTGTCTTCCTCTGTACCTTTGATTTCAATTCATCAATCCACCGCAAGAACCCTTATGCGGTATTGGATGCGTTTAAATTGGCTTTTCCGAAGGGGTCGGAGAAGGTCCAGCTTGTTCTGAAAAGTAGTAACGGCCATCGTCATATGCATGAGCTTCGCAAGCTCCATCAGTATGCGAGGGGGGATGGGCGCGTATTGATTCGCGATCAAGTCCTGACGGTTTGGCAGCTGCGTGCTTTGCAACAGACAGCCGATGCCTATGTCTCACTGCATCGTGCCGAGGGCCTGGGGCTTGGGATGGCGGAATGCATGGCCATGGGTAAGCCGGTGATTGGTACTGCCTGGTCGGGAAACCTCGATTTCATGAACGCGGAAAACAGTTGCCTAGTGCCTTGTCGCCTGGTTTCAATTCGGCAGGGGCAGTATCTGCATGCGGGAAACGGTGTATGGGCTGAGGCAGATATAGGCGTTGCTGCGAATTGGATGCGGCTCCTTGCCTCGTCGCCGGAGGTTGTTGCTGGAAAAGGGGCGATTGCCCGGATGGAAGTCACGGGGTCCATGAGCGCTGTGGGGGCGGCTGAGGCAATGATTGCTCGGCTGCGTTCGCTGCGACTAGTGTGAATTCGATTAATTAATGGATCTGGAGAAGTGTTGCCATGTTCGGCATGTTGAAGGCAATCTGCGACTATCGGTATTTTATTTTTTCATCGATAAAAAACGAGCTGCGATCAAGATTTATCAGAAGCAAGCTTGGGGCGTTGTGGATGATCATTCATCCACTTGCACAGGTGTTGATATTCGCGCTGATTCTTTCAGAAGTGCTATCGGCAAAGCTGCCGGGGGTGGATAATAAATATGCCTACTCACTCTATCTCATGGCCGGGACGCTGGGTTGGAGTCTGTTCGCGGAAACCATAAACAAATGCGTAGGCCTGTTCGTGGATAACGCGAACATGCTGAAGAAAATGTCATTTCCCCGCATTTGCCTGCCTTTGATCGCGGCAGGTACCATGCTCGTGAATAACATTCTGCTCCTTGTGGCTATTTTTGGCGTGTTTGCGGTGTTAGGCCACCTTCCTGGAAGCGAGGCGGTCTGGTTGCCTGCGCTCATGGTTGTTACTTTACTGTTTGCGCTTTCGTTGGGGATGATTCTAGGTGTTTTGAATGTATTTATGCGGGACATCGGTCAGGTTGTACCCGTGATACTGCAGGCGCTATTCTGGATGACGCCAGTGGTCTATATGCTGAATATCCTCCCTGAGAGCTATCGTCGCGTGTTTTCGTTTAATCCGCTGTATCCGCTGATAACAAGCTATCAGAACGTTCTCGTTTTCAATAAGCCTCCTCTTCTAAAGGAGCTGGCATTGCTTGTATGTGCATCATTGTTGATGCTGTTTATCGGTCTGGTAATGTTCCGTCGTGCGAGTTCGGAAATGGTGGATGTGCTATGAGTGGTTCTCTTCAGGTTTCTGGTCTGGGCAAGGCATACAGAAAGTGGGGGAGCGAGTGGCTTCGGGTGGCTTCCTGGTTCGGTTTGCCATTGCGTCCCCGGGTTGAGCATTGGGTGTTGCGCGATGTGAGCTTTTCCATCGGGGCTGGTGAGACCGTCGGTATCGTGGGTCAGAACGGTGCAGGAAAATCCACCCTGCTGAAGCTGATTACTGGAACGACGCAGCCCACAGTCGGGACGGTTACCCGTTCGGGTCGTGTCGCAGCCATTCTCGAACTGGGGATGGGGTTCAATTCGGATTTGACCGGGCGGGAGAACGTCATGCATTCGGCCGGGCTGATGGGATATTCGCAAGAGCGGATCAACGGCGCGATGGATGAGATCGAGGCGTTCGCCGAGATTGGGGAGTACTTTGACCAGCCTGTGCGAACCTACTCAAGCGGCATGCAGATGCGCGTGGCTTTCAGTGTCGCTACCGCGTTCCGTCCCGACCTGCTGATCGTCGATGAGGCGCTTTCTGTCGGGGATACGTACTTCATCCACAAGTGTTTCAAGCGGATCCGGGAGTTCAAGGCGGCGGGGACCGCGTTGCTGATCGTGAGTCATGACCCTTCCGCGGTGATTTCACTGTGTGACCGCGCCATCCTGATCGAGCGTGGAAAGGTGCTGATGGATGGCGATGCAGTCGGAGTTATGGACTACTACAACGCGCTAGTTGCTCAGAAGGAAGGCGATGCGGCCATCCAGCAGCTGGTGGACGAGGGCGGGGCGGTAGTCACTGTCTCGGGTACCGGCGAGGCAACCATCGAAAAGGTCTTCTTCACAGACACCAGTGGCGCCGCTCTTGAGTTCATAGCGGTTGGGCAACGCGTACGGTTGTGCATTGATATTCACAGCGTCAAGGCAGTTGACCGGCTTGTGGTGGGATACCTGATCAAGGATCGCCTCGGTCAAGCTGTGTTTGGGACTAATACCGATCACACCAGACAGGTACTGGAGCATCTCGGAGCAAATGAGCGTGTTCGCATGGTCTCCGAGTTCGACGCAAACCTCGGTGCGGGCAGTTACTCGGTGTCGATCGCACTTTCCAGTACCGAGACGCATCTCGTGAACAACTACGAGTGGCGTGATCTGGCTATCGTATTCAACGTAGCGAATATTGGTAAACCGCGGTTTGACGGTGTTGCGTGGCTTCCAGCGGACATTTCGCTGAAGAAAATTGGTGGTCGCGGAGCGGAGGAACTGAAACGTGCTGATTGATGTTCGTGGAGTTATGCAGGAACTGCAGTTGCCATTGGGCAGCCGGAGGCAAGAAGACCAGTCGGGACGTGCTGTATCCCGTTTCGTACAGAAAGGGGAATACCGGATTTCTGAGTTGCTTGCCTACTCGGGCGAGGAGTTCGTTGATGTGGCTTACCAAGCTGTGCTGCGGCGTAACCCGGAAGCGGAGGGGAGGCGCGCTTACTTAGCAGCGCTTCGTAGCGGTGGTTTGTGCAAGGTCCAAATATTGGGGAGGCTGCGCTCATCCGCCGAGGGTTTGCATGCGGGCGTGCCGATTCACGGCCTGCGACTGGCTTACTTCCTGCATCGGATGTTCGCCAAACCACTGGTGGGGAGGCCGTTGCGCTGGGTGACGTCTTTGGTCCGTCTGGATCGAATTCCTCGCAGTATTGAGGAGTTGGAGGTGCGACTGGCCGAGCGGGATGATCGCTTGGAGCAGCACGTTGGCGACTTGGCCGTGGACCTGCGTGATGAGCAGCAGCGGCAGGCTTCCTCCTCGGCGCATTCCTTGCGTAGATCGATGGCTCGCAGCGAAGGCGAAGCAAGCCGGCGGATCGACAGCGTCATTGATCGTCTGAACATGTTGGAAGCTCGCTTGGATACGGGGCAGCAGGAGATTACCAGGCAGGGCCAGGGCAGCGGCGCGCGTGGTGCCAGCGAGGAGGACCTGGCTAGGATGTATGTAAGGCTTGAGGAGGAGTTCCGTGGCAGCCGGGAGATGATCAGTCGCAGGAGCGAAGTGTATCTCCCATATGCCGAAAAGGCGGCGGCGACTTCAGGGGCGCGGAAAGTGTTGGACCTGGGGTGCGGACGTGGCGAACTACTGGGCCTTATGGCTGCCAATGGCTATGAGTGCAGGGGCATCGATCTCAATCCGATGTTCGTGGATGAGAACATCAAGGCGGGCCTGGATGTTGCTCTGCTTGACGTGTTGACAGCGTTGGAAGCCGCGGAGCCCTCATCGTTGGCGTTGATCACATCGATTCATTTGGTTGAACATTTGCCGGTGGATGTTCTGGTGCGTTTGATGGATCTGGCGTTCATCGCCCTCAAACCCGGAGGAAAGCTGATTCTGGAGACCCCGAATCCTCAGAATCTACGGACCAGCATTTACTACTTCTATTTCGACCCAACGCATCGTAATCCGATTCCTCCGCCCTTGCTCTCGTGGATGGCATCGGACCGTGGGTTTGTTGATGTGACTGTAGATTTGCTGGAAGACGGGCGATTCGAGCCGGAAGTGGGGCGCGTGGCAGGACACGAAGTCGGGGCGGATCAGGTCAACAGGTTCGTCGACCTTCTGTCGGTCTCGCCGGACTACGCAGTGATTGCAACGAAGCCGTTCTAAGGCATCAGTCGTGACGCCAGGGATATAAGAGAACAACTATGGCAATACGTAATTCATCGCTCCTGTTTGATCTACAGTCGTTGCAGAACGGCTCTCGAACCCGGGGCATAGGGCGTTACACGCGGGAGCATCTGGGGGCATTGCTTGCACTGCAGGATATGCCCCTGGAGTTGCATGGGATGGTCGATCTGACTTACGGCGATCAGGCGCAAGTCCTGTTCAATGAGCTCTCAGATGTCATGCCGGCCGATCGCCTACATGGCTATCGCTACCCCACTGGCCTGTGGAGTGCCTATCCCGTGGAGGAGCCGGGCACGGTTTTTACCGAGGAATTGGTGAGGCTTCACGTTGAGGCAATGACGCCAGACATTGTGCACGTGCCGAGCCTCTTTGAAGGCGCTGTCGAGCCATGTTCCAGTCTGGGTCGTATCGCGCGCGCGCGCGGAAGCCTGACCAGCTGTCTTGTGCATGATGTGATACCGCTGGTCATGCCGGAGCAGTACCTCGTCACTCCGCAGATAACGAACTGGTATCAACACAAAATCAATCAGTTGCGGGAATTCGACATATTGCTTGCCAATTCCCACGCTAGCAAACGGGATGTTGTAAGCCTGCTGGAAGTTGATCCGGACCGGATCCATGTGGTGCACGCAGGCTATCCCGAGGTGTTCCAGGTGCCGCAGGATCTTGGGGCCGCGCGAGGCAGATTGGAGAAGCGCTTTGGCCTCAAAGTAAAGTATGTCCTGTACACGGGGAACAGTGATTACCGAAAGAATACTCGAGGGGCCATTGAGGGGTTTGCTGGGGTTCCCTCTGCGGTGCGCGAGGGAATGGTTCTTGTTTTGAATCAGACCGAAGGCAGTAAGGAGTTGTTGCGGTTCGCACAGGAGTGTGGACTTGCTGCGGACACTGTGCTCATGACGGGTTATGTTACCGATGCCGAACTGGTCGATCTTTATGCTTGCTGCGAAGCATTCGTGTTTCCCTCGCTTTATGAAGGTTTCGGGTTGCCGGTGGTGGAGGCGATGGCATGCGGGGCGCCTGTTTTGGTGGGTGACAACTCCAGTCTGAAGGAGATAGTTGAGCTGGACGATGCACGTTTCGATGCGAGCGCGCCGAAGGCAGTTTCAGCTGCTTTGCAGCGTGTTCTGACAGATGAAGGGTGGCGCAGTAGCTTGTGCAGATACGGTCTGGAGCGCGTGGGTGAATACTCCTGGAAGCGGACTGCGCAGTTGAGCGTGGATGCGTGGGAAACTGCGTTGGATGCGTCGCGTTCGGCCCGTCGTAAGGTGGGCGGAAAGTCGAAGGTTGCGATGGTCGTGCCGGTGCTGCCGCAGGATGCATGCAACCGCGAGTGGGTGGAGCAGTTGTCCGCGCGCTCACGCGAGATGTCCCTGGAACTGGCTTCGCCGAACGTGGCTGATTGGCCGTCCTATATGCAGGTGCAGCAGTTCCCGGAAGATCGGCTCCCGCTTGATGGTGAGGTCGATGTGATGGCGGTTGTGCATGCGAATGCTAGGACGGGCGTGCTCAGTGGCCTTGCTTTCCCCGGCGGTCACGCTGATGCCGTTAGATCGAGCTGGGAGTCGCTTCGTGATCTGATGGCTGGCGGGAAGATTCCCGAAGCGGATTTCGCGCTTCCGGAGTTGCTCGCGGAATGTCTTGGCGTGCTTGAGGCGGCGCAAGATCAGGGCACTCTGAATCAGGTACTGGCGCCGATGTTCCGCAGGAAGCCCGTAGTTGCCTTGTTGGAGACTACGGATCCAGCGGGGGTCCTGTGTTGGCTTGAAGGTACTCGTGCTCGCTATGAGGGCTTGGCATCAGCCCAGATGGCTGCGCTGCTAAAGCCCTGTTTGCCTGCGCAGGCAAGGAGTATTGCAGGCCCGATACGGCATGCGCTGGACTCGATCGGAAACTTTGGCGCAGCGCGTCGGGTGCTGATCGACATGAGCGAGCTTGCCAAGGTCGACTATGGCACCGGCATCCAGCGTGTGGTTCGGAACTTGGTACGTGAACTGTGCGCTCGCAATGAAGAAGGGCGAATTCTGTTCGTTCCGGTATATCACGAAGGCGCGACGCTCAAGTCTGCACATCTTCTGGTCGAGAAGACGCTGGGTATAAAGTGTCCTGCCTATGACGAAGACGAGGGTATTCGCAGTCGGGATATGCTCTTTCTGGCGGATTCTGCATGGGTGGGCCCCAAGCGTTTCCTGCCAAGCATCGAGAAGATCAGGGAAAACGGCGGCGATGTTGCCGTTTTCTTCCACGACATCATTCCGCTCCGATTTCCGGAAACATGTGGTGACGGGATGCCACAGGCGTTCCGTGCATGGACGGAATTCGCCGTCAGGCACGCCGATCTGTTTGTCTGTAACTCTCGTACGACGGCGGAGGACTTGGAGTTGTGGGTTGAGGAGTTCAAACCCTCGCGCCGTTCGGGCCAGCGGTTTGGCTATGTCCACCTTGGCTCTGAAGTGGTCGAGCTGGCAGCTGAGTCCCAGGTACGGCCCGAGTTTCAGGCGCTATTTGAGTCCGGTGACCCCACATTCGTTGCGGTGGGGACACTTGAGCCCAGAAAAGACCATGCAACGATCATAAAAGCTTTCGAGAGGGCTTGGGCGGACGGTGTGCCGGTGAATTTGCTGCTCATTGGAAAGATGGGCTGGGGTGTTGACCGCTTGGCGGCACAGATCAAGTCGCATCCGGAATTCGGAAAGCGTCTGTTTTGGCCTGAGAAGGTGACAAACGCCGAGTTGGAGCTTGCCTATCGCTCAGCCCGTGGATTGATACAAGCTTCAGTATGGGAGGGCTTTGGGCTTCCGTTGGTTGAAGCGGCACGTTTTGGAACGCCACTGCTTCTGTCGGATATCGCCATCTTTCGGGAGATAGCCGGTGACGATGCACGGTACTTCCAGGTCCGGGGGGACAGTGAACTTGCTGCGTTGCTGGTGTCCGCAAGCAAAGCAAATCTCGGCTCTGGTGGGATGTTGGGGCGTGTTCTAAGTTGGAAGGAGTATGGCTGGCTTCTGCGTGGTCTGCTCCTAGGCGATTTTGACGCTTCGAATGCTGTCGGCGTATGGAAGGCAATTGATTGATTTTGCAGTTCATTATTTTTTTTAGGGGGCTGGAATGTATTTTTCATTCCTGATTTTGCTGTGTCTTGCTTGCGTTGCTCGTGTAAGGGTGTGGGTTGCCTTTCTTGTTCTGTCGTTGTTTGGCTTGATCGCTGTGGCCTACGCTCTTCTTGGTGAGTTGAGCGGCGACGGGGTGAATGACGCCGTCGTTTACCACCTGCTCACAGATATGGCCGGGGCCGGAGTCGGCGACTTCTCAAGGCAGTTGATCTTTGCTTCTGCGTGTCTGCTATTAGTCGTGCTGCTTTCATTGTTGCCGTTGATGATTGCCAGGTGGAGGATCCCGGTGACGGCCATGGTGCCTGGCTGGATTTTCTATGCAGCGGCGTTTTTGCTGCTGGTGATCAGCCCTCCGAGTTTGGACATCTATCACCTGTACCACCAAACGCAGACGGTGGACGACACTGGAGTAATGCACGAGTATTCGCTGCCCAAAAGGCAACAGGCGAACAACCGGAACGTCGTCATCATTTATTTGGAAAGCCTGGAGCGTACTTACCTGGACCAAGACAGGTTCCCGGGGCTTCTGCCGAACATCGAGCGCCTGCGTGGGCAGGGCCTGGATTTCAATGATGTCCGCTCGCTGGTTGGCAGTGGTTGGACGATCGGCGGTCTGGTGAGTTCGCAATGCGGCATTCCGTTGACGGCGTTGAGCAGCCACGGCGACGGCAACAGGCTTGGGCGCGTGCAGCAGTTCCTCCCGGCTGCGACCTGCTTTGGCGATGTGCTTGCATCGTCTGGGTATCGGCTGGATTTCATTGGTGGCGCCCAGGGTGAATTCGCAGGAAAGAGCTCGTTTCTGGCTGGCCATGGCTTCAGTACAGTGCGCGACAAGGCGTACTTCCAGTCACAGGGAGTTGCTTCGAACCGCTTCTCTGACTGGGGCGTGCATGATGATGTCTTGCTGGACTCGGTGCTTGATCGTTACGGCGAGCTGACGCGGGAGGGCAGTCCATTCGTACTTACTGCGCTGACGCTGGATACCCATTCCCCAAGCGGGCACATGCCGTTGGCGTGTCAGGGGCTGAACTACGACCGGAAAGAGGGCGATTCACTGCTTGATGCGTTGCATTGCTCCGACATGCTTGTCGGTCGTTTCGTTGAGAGATTGAAGATGGAGCCCGGCTGGCAGAACACGTTGCTGGTTCTTGCTTCGGACCATGTGTCTTTGCCGAATGATCTGGATGACATGTTGGGCGGGACCGAGGACCGGCGAAATCTGCTGCTGATGCTCAACTCGGGAGAGCCAGCTCGGTTGGTCGGGGCACCCGGTGCAACGGTAGATACGGGCGCGACCGTGTTGGGTTTGCTTGGCTTCGAGGGCAAGCTGGGTTTCGGGCGTTCGCTTCTGGGTGAGAGGATGGACGGAATGTCGCGCGCGGTCAGCGAAAGGCGAGATCTTCGCCCCTACGTCCAGTACGCAAAGCGCATGTGGCGACTGGGGTCGATTGCAGGCGATGTTTCTATACAAGACAATGTTGTACATGCGGGCTCACAGGGTTATGTGCTCCCCGTCGCCTTGATGCTGGACAAACATTGGAATGTCGTTTCTTTCGATCCGGGCGGAACGCGCTACGAGCCGGTTGTCGGTGAGGTTCCTTCGGATGGCGTGCTGCTCTATATCGATCGCTGTCTGTCCTTTGGTCGGTCAAAGGGAGGCGCTGAGTGGTGTCTCTGGTATCGCGTGGGAGGGGATAGCCCCAGGTTGATAGATTCCTCGCATTTGCAGGTCGTATTGAAGCGGCAAGAGTTGGATGCTGTTTCCGAGACCGCGCCGTTCGGAGAGAACTTTTTCCGTTCGTTCCTCATTCGGGATCACTTCAATCCAGATCAACTCACTCTGGTCGGTAAGGTCGACAATGGAAGGCTGGAGAGCCAGCAGCGTGCTGGCACGCTGATGTACGGCCCATACCGGGAGGTATGCCCCGGCGCATATCGTTATCAACTCTATGGTCATATCACCGATGGCAGTGGGGTCAATGTTGACGTGGCTTCCGATCTCGGTCGCTATGTTGCCGTGAGCGGCGAGCTTCCGCGCTTCCCGGTGGAGGGGGTTGTTTTTGACAGAGAACTAGTTTTTGCCGGGCCGACGGGTGAGGTGGAGATCCGGGCATCAGTTGCGGACCAGAGCATCGTCGCCCTTGATGGCTACCGTCTGTTGCCCGCGTATCCAGTGCTGAGGTTGGGACAACAGCTGGAATTCAATAACAGCGATAGCGTTGGGTTCTATCTGGGTTGCGGCTGGGAGTCGCCGGAATCAATGTCGCGCTGGTCAGTTGGAGAGGTCGCGTCCCTGCGAGGAACACTCGCGGAACGCGCGAATGAAGGCGGCTGGATACTCTCCGTCGACGCAAGGGCCTATCTTCCTTTCTCGAAGGGCAGCAAGCCAGTAGAGCTGTGGGTGGGAGAGCACAGGGTATCGGAGTTCCAGGTTGGGCCGGAGTATGAGGAGCATTCAATCGCCATACCCGCAGAAATTCTGAAGGCTGGTCAGTCCTTCGATATCCGCTTCGTCATCAAGGATCATAGTCCGCCGTGCAAACACGAAAAGAGCGCCGATTGTCGTCCGCTGGGACTGTCGGTCAGGACCATGAAGCTGGATAGCGCTTAGGCGGCACGAGTGACGCCAAAGCTTGATAGAGGGCTCCCGGTGGAGGCAGGAAGGAGGCGCGGCGACGGGCTTTCGGAAGGGCCTGGTTGGTCCCCGGGGCTAGTTCGGCCGCAAGAAAATGACTAGGGTGTCACGCTGAATCGGCAGCGACGCCGCTAGGAAGATCAACTACAATTCACGCGTCTTGGCCGCGTGGGATGCCGTCTGATCGGCTCTGGTTGCACGGTCGATCATGATTACCAGAGGATTGATATGGCTTTTTCCCAACAGCGTGTTTTGGTGACCGGTGGTGCTGGATTTCTAGGCTCGCATTTGTGTGATCGCCTGATCGATGCCGGGCACGATGTGTTGTGCGTTGATAACTTCTATACCGGTAGCAAGCTCAATGTCGATGGGCTTTTGAAGCACCCCCGCTTCGAACTGATGCGGCATGACGTGACCTTCCCCCTGTATGTGGAGGTGGATCGTATCTTCAACCTCGCTTGTCCGGCATCGCCCGTCCACTACCAACACGACCCCGTGCAGACGACCAAGACCAGCGTGCATGGTGCAATCAATATGCTGGGCCTCGCCAAACGGGTGGGGGCTCGCATCCTGCAGGCTAGCACCAGTGAGGTCTACGGCGACCCCGAGATTCACCCGCAGATCGAGGGTTATTGGGGGCGCGTCAACCCCATTGGTATCCGCAGCTGTTATGACGAAGGCAAGCGCTGTGCCGAAACCTTGTTCTTTGACTATTGGCGTCAGCACCAGTTGGAGATCAAGGTGATGCGTATCTTCAACACCTATGGCCCGCGAATGCATCCGAACGATGGCAGGGTGGTGAGCAACTTCATTGTGCAGGCGCTCAAGGGTGAGCCAATCACGATTTATGGGGATGGCACACAGACCCGCAGTTTCTGCTACGTCGATGACCTGGTCGAAGGGATGCTTCGATTGATGGATTCCCCCGCAGACTTCACCGGCCCGGTCAATATTGGAAATCCCGGTGAGTTCACGATGCTGGAACTTGCGGAAACCGTGCTTCGTCTGGTCGGGGGGACGTCGAAGATCGAGTTCCGTCCGCTACCGTCAGATGATCCCAAGCAGCGTCAGCCGGATATCAGCTTGGCGAAGGCCATGTTCGACTGGGAGCCCAAGGTAGCCCTTGAAGATGGACTCAAGGAAACGATCGCGTATTTCCGTCATCGTTTGCAGGCCTGACGTGGCGACGGAACGGAAAGTTGTGGTGATGCCGGTTTACGAGGATCTAGAAGCATCATCCAAGCTCTTCTTGGAGCTGGCTCGCACGCAAGGGCCGGATACCTATATCGTCGCCGTTGATGATGGCTCTGTCCGCCAGCCGTTGGACATCTCGGCGATCAAGGCATCCGGCCTGGAAGGCGTCGTTGTCAAGCTGCGCCGCAATGTGGGTCATCAAAGGGCGATTGCAATAGGCCTGAGTTACGTCGCCGAGCATTTTGGTGACGACGTGATCGTGGTGGTTATGGATTCTGATGGCGAAGATATGCCGGATAGCATTACGGATTTGGTAGCCGGCTTGGCCTTGGCGGAGGTTGATGTAGTGGTGGCGACCCGCAAAAGCCGTGTCGAGTCGATCAAGTTCAAGGTGTTCTACGTCGTTTACAAGGCACTGTTTTCCCTGCTTAGTGGCAGAAAGATCAGCTTTGGCAACTTCATGGCCGCCAAGATGCCAGCAGTTCGTCGTCTGGCATCGATGCAGGAGCTATGGACGCATGTTGCAGCCGCTGTGCTGGGGTCCAAGCTTAGGGTGCAGAGCTGTTCGCTAGACCGTGGCGCCCGCTATGCGGGCCGCAGCAAGATGAACTTCGTCGGCTTGGCTCTTCATGGCTTCAGGGCATTGATGGTGTTTGCCGAGGACGTGTTGGTGCGCGTCGGCATCGCATGCACGATCGTTGCCGGGCTTTCGGTACTCGGCGGCATTTTGGCGATGGTACTGAAGGCCATCGGTTTCGCTACTCCTGGCTGGTTCTCGCTGGTATCTGGCATCTTGCTGCTGGTCTTCCTGCAGACCGCCGCGCTTACGCTGATCATCCTGATGTTGTCGGGCATGCTTCGTAGCGGTGGTGTACTTGTGGCAGGCAGCTATAGGGATTTTGTCGAAGAGGTGTTGCATGCCCGACGTGGCTGACAGCCGCCTTTCCGGGCAGGTCGTCCGCTATCTCATCAATGGTGTGGTGGCGACGCTCGTTCATTACGGTGTGCTTCAGTTGGCCATCGAAGTCCTGCATGTCCCGTTGGCTGGCATAGCGAATGCTATCGCCGCTATCTTCGGTATCACCGTGTCCTTTCTGGGGAGCCGGTATTTCGTGTTCCGCGGCCAGACAGGGGACGTCGTCAAGCAAGGCACACTATTCGTGCTGATATATGTAGGCATCGCTTTGCTGCATGCGCTGGTGATGTACGTCTGGGCTGATCGGCTGGGCCACGACTACCGCATTGGTTTTTTGTTTGCTACGGCGATGCAGGTGGCCTTCAGTTTTTTCGCTAACAAATTTTTGGTGTTCAAATGAGCAAGTACTCCAGGGCGCTTCTGGCAACAACTGCATTCGTGTTTGGTTTGCTGTTGGTGTACTACCTGCATATGCGCTATCTGCGCGTCAATGTGGTTCTCTACGCGAGCATCCTCGATGCGATCGTTGCCTTGGGCCTGGTTTTCTCTGTCTTTGGTCTATTGAAGTGGTTTCGTGACTTCAGTCGTCTAGAGGTTATCCAGTTGGCTGCTATCTGGTTGCTTGGTGGCTATATCTTTGCCATTTCGGTTCCAACGGTCATAGATCGATCGCTGTCCTTCTACATACTTGAAAAGCTTCAGCAGCGCGGGGGCGGCATTCGTGAGGACGCATTTCGTCAGGTTTTCACTGATGAGTACGTCCGTGAGCATCACTTGGTGGAAGTCCGGCTCACCGAGCAGCTTCAATCAGGCACGATTGAGATCGACAATGGTTGCGTCAAGTTAACCGGTCGGGGCGAGCGCCTAGCGTCCTTCAGCCGTTTCTACAGGAAGAATTTGCTCCCGACCCACCGCCTGTTGATGGGCCAGTATACGGATGCCTTGACGGACCCGTTCCGGGACAGTCATATGCCGACTGACTATCGCTGTAAGTGATTGTCTGAGATCGCCGAATGACCGATATCCAGCGTCTTCCATCAGATTTCCCGGGCCAGTCATTGTGGGGGCGTTGGCTGTGGCCCTTGGTCCTGCTGATCATTGGCTTCTATCTGGTGCCCTTCGCACAAACGTGTGGGTTGCAATGCGTGCCAGGTGACTTGGGTGACGCGCGATTCAATAGCGTTGTTCTTGAGTATTTCTATCGCTGGATGACCGGGCAGGAATCCAGTTTGGTGAGCCCGAGCTTCTACTATCCGATGCCCGGGGTATCCACTTTTTCCGATAATCATTGGGGTACGGCTTGGATCTATGCCATTTTGCGAGCACTTGGCTGGGATCGTTACCAGGCATTTGATCTGTGGTATCTGGGGGGGTATCTAGCCAACTTCGCCGTCAGCCACTGGGTATTCCGGCGATTGCGTTTCTCGCCGCTGGCCAGTGCTTTGGCTGCGTTTGCGTTTGCATTTGCGATGCCTGTCATCGCCAGGCACGGGCACGCGCAGCTCGGCTATCGTTTCCTGATGCCGGTCGCCCTGTTGCTTTGGCAATCGTTCCGGGCTGATGGCAGATGGCGCTGGGCCGGCCTGCTGGCTTTGGCCATGGCTGGGCAGTTCTACATTTCGATCTATCTTGGCTATTTCCTTGTGCTCATGCTGGGGGCATGGGCGGCTGCTCAGTTGCTGCTTGAACGCAGTGCGGGGGTTCCGTGGTTCAGGCAATGGCGCGAGCAAGGTGCACGCGGCGAAGTCGCGGTCTCATTATTGGCAATCGTGTTCGCGATGGCGAGTGTGGCCCTGCTGATGTGGCCTTATCTCCATTATTCAAAGCTCTATGGATTCCAGCGCTCGGTTGAGGAAGTCTCGAACATGCTTCCGCATGTTCAGAGCTATTTTCTGGCTGACGAGTCTGCGATATGGGGGCGTGCTAGTCGGCAGATTGCCGTGGCGCTGCCAATGCGGCACGAACACCAGCTTTTCTTCGGTGTCGGCATGTTGGGACTGGGCTTGGTGGCGCTGTTCCGGTCGAAGCAGCGCCTTCGCTGGGTGGCGTTTCTATCGCTGATGCTGTTGGCGCTGGTGACGTTGAGCGTACATGGTTATTCGCTTTACCTTCTCGTCCTCCAGCTTCCGGGGGTTGGCTCGATCCGCGCGGTTGCGCGAATCGGGTTGGCCATGGCATTGCCGATGGCGGTGCTTGTGGCACTTGCTGTGGATGCCGTTCGGCGCCCGGAGGATGGTTGGCGCCCGCTGGTGCTAGTGCTGGCGTTGGCGATGATTGCTGAATCAGCCACGGTTCGGACCACGAGCTATGACATACAGGTTGCGCGCGACAGGATCGAAACATTACGCGGAGACATTGGCGAAGGTTCAGGGAAGGATGCCGTCCTGTTCACGCCAATGCGCGACGGGCAGTCTCCTATCGAGACGGAGCTCGACGGAGTCATCCTTGCTCAGGATATGAGCCGACCAACGCTGAATGGATACTCCGGCAACATACCCCCGGGATACGAGCCGAGGCCGGGCCAAGAAGGTTCTGGCTGTGCGCAGGCTGCCATCCGGCTGAAGGCGGCGTCTGCGTTCTTCAATGGGCACCCCGGTTTCCAGTTGCCTGATCCGCCACCAGTCACCCGTGTCGTAGGAGAGCCGACGTGCGATGTTGGCCCCTGGGGAGAATTGCCGTTGACCGAGGCGGTGAAACTTGGCGTGCAGGTGCGCTCGATTGAGTCGTCGGAGCTGGAGTTTGAAGTGCGGGTGTCCGTGAAGAATGATTCCAAGGGAATCTTCGATGCATCGCAAAGCGGCTCGCACCCATTGCGCCTTTCATGGCAGACGGTAGTGCCTGGGGAGCAGGCGGATTCGAAAGAATGGGTTCCACGTGTCGATCTCGGTATGCAAGGGATGTTGCTTCCGGGACAGGAGCTGGAGATCGTCTTTGCTGTCCCGAGGGACGGGATCCAAGGAAGCCAATTGCTTGTCAGCGCGGTACTCGAAGGGCGTGCATGGTTGCATGACTATGGTTTCACGCCCGTGGCAGCCGAGCTCCCAATTTCTCCAGCGGGTGGTAACCGTGCCACTGCTGTCCGTGTTAATGAGGTCTTATGAAGATTGCGATTGCTGGGACCGGTTACGTTGGTCTTTCCAATGGCGTGCTGCTAGCACGTCATCATGATGTAGTGGCTCTGGATATTGTGCAGGCGAAGGTGGATATGCTGAACGCAGGCCGCTCGCCGATTGTTGATCCAGATATCTCTTTGGCACTGTCAAGCGGCACGCTGCGCTTTAAGGCAACGATTGATCCGGTCGAAGCGTATCAGGGGGCGGAGTTCGTCGTGATTGCGACGCCGACGGATTACGATCCGGAGAGCAATTACTTCAATACAGCATCGATCGAAGCCGTGATTGCACAGGTCTTGGAAATCAATCCGCACGCGACGATGATCATCAAGTCCACTGTTCCTGTCGGCTATACACGCAGAATGCGCGAACGATTCGGGGTGGCCAACATTGTGTTTTCTCCCGAGTTTCTCCGGGAAGGCCGTGCTTTGCATGACAATCTGTATCCGTCCCGTATCATCGTCGGTGATCGCACGACGGCTGCCAGGATGTTCGGTGGCTTGTTGGAAGGCGGGGCGGAGAAGAAGAATGTGCCGGTTCTTTTTACGGACTCGACGGAGGCGGAAGCCATCAAGCTGTTTGCAAACACCTACTTGGCAATGCGGGTGTCGTACTTCAATGAGCTGGACAGCTATGCTTTGACGCATGGTCTGGATAGCCGTCAGATTATCGAGGGAATCTGCTTGGATCCGCGTATCGGCCAGGGCTACAACAACCCGTCATTCGGGTACGGCGGTTACTGCCTTCCAAAAGATACGAAACAATTGCTCGCGAACTACCAAAGCGTACCGCAGACTTTGATTCGGGCTATTGTCCAGTCGAATACGACACGCAAGGATTTCATTGCGGATGACATTCTTGATCGGAAGCCCAAAGTTGTTGGTGTGTATCGTTTGATCATGAAGGCAGGCTCGGACAATTTCAGGTCGTCCAGCATCCAGGGAATCATGAAGCGCATCAAGGCCAAAGGCATCGAGGTGATTGTTCACGAACCATGCCTGGGTGAGACTGAGTTCTTCAATTCGAGGGTGGTCAACGACCTTGCAAGCTTCAAGCGGGAGGCTGATGTGATCATTACCAATCGCTTGTCCGATGAATTGGTTGATGTGGCTGAGAAGATCTATACGCGCGACCTGTTTGGGGACAACTGATCTTGTATATATAAACGACATCAGCGCTCTGAGGCGCTGATGTCGTTTTCTTGCGAAGTCTCTGCCACGTAGTGCCCCGCAGATAGAGCGGGCTTTTGTAGTCAGAGTGCCGATTCAATCTCCGGCAGCAAGGTAAACAGATCTCCCACCAGCCCGATATCGGCAATCTCAAAGATCGGCGCGTCGCCATCCTTGTTGATCGCGACAATCGTACCGGCGTCCTTGATGCCGGTCAGGTGCTGGATGGCGCCTGAGATGCCCACGGCGATATACAGCTCCGGGGCGATGATCTTGCCGGTCTGGCCAACCTGCATGTCGCTGGGCACGTAGCCTGCGTCCACCGCGGCGCGCGAGGCACCGACGCCGGCACCGAGCTTGTCGGCCAGCGCGTAGATCACCTTGAAGTTCTCTTCCGAGCCGACGCCGCGGCCACCGGAGACAACGCGCTTGGCGCTCTGCAGGTCCGGACGGTCGCTCTTGCCGGCAGCCAGGCTGATGAAACGGGTGTGGCCCGGCAGGGCGGCATCAACACTGATCGCTTCGATCGGGGCACTGTTGCCCTTGGCGGCTTCCTGCCAGGACGCGGCGCGCACGGTCGCCACGACGACCTGATCGGCCGGGGCTTCGACGGTGATGATGGCGTTGCCGGCGTAGATCGGACGTTTGAAGGTATGCGCGCCTTCGACCGACATCAGGTCCGAGACCTGGTTGACGCCGAGCAGGGCGGCTACGGCCGGCATTACATCCTTGCCGGTGGTGGTCGACGGGCCGAATACATGGCTGTAGCCGGCAGCGGCCTTGGCGATCTGCGGCGCCTGAATCTGTGCCAGCGCGTGTTCATTGGCCGAATTGGCAATGGTCAGCACCTTGCTGACGCCGGCAATCTGCGCGGCTTCGGCGGCGATGGCGGTTGGGTCGGCCGCCAGCACCAGTACATCGATGTCGCCGCCCACGGCGGTAGCTGCCGACACGGTCTTGGCGACGGCGCTGTTGAGCTTGCCGTCCAGGTGTTCGGCGATGACGAGAATCTTGGCCATTACAACAACCCCTTCTGCTTGAGTGCGGCTACCAGTTCGGCAGCATCCTTCACCATCACACCCTTGCTGCGCTTGGACGGCGCGGCATACTGGGTGGTCTTGAACGTATCTGCGGCCTCGACGCCGAGGTCGGCCAGCTGCAGGGTTTCCAGTGGCTTGGCCTTGGCCTTCATGATGTCCGGCAGCTTGATGAAGCGCGGCTCATTCAGGCGCAGGTCGGTGGTGATCACTGCCGGCAGATCGATTTCCAGCGTTTCCAGGCCGGCGTCGACTTCACGGGTGACCGTGGCCTTGCCATCAGTGATCTCGACCTTGGAGGCGAAGGTGGCCTGCGGGCGCGCCCACAGCGTGGCCAGCATCTGGCCGGTCTGGTTGGCATCGTCGTCGATCGCCTGCTTGCCGAGGATGACCAGGTCCGGCTGTTCTTTTTCCACCAGCTTGAGCAGGGTGCGGGCGGCGGTCAGCGGCTGGATGGCCTGATCGGTGACCACGTGGATGGCGCGGTTGGCGCCCATGGCCAGGCCGTTGCGCAGGTGCGCCTGGGCGTCTGCCGGGGCGATGGTGGCGACGATCACTTCCGTGGCAATGCCCTTGTCGCGCAGGCGCAGGGCTTCTTCCAGGGCGATTTCATCGAACGGGTTCGGCGAAAGCTTGACGCCATCGGTGACCACGCCGGAACCATCCGGCTTGACTTGAATGCGGACGTTGTAGTCCACCACGCGCTTGTACGCGACGAGGATCTTCATGTGCTGCGGGGTCCTTCGGTTGCTGATGGGGGCCGGCGAGGGCCGGGGACAAATTTTCTCGATTCTAGCTGGGTTGATGGGTCTGTGCGAAGGCGTATGGTGCGCAGGTGATGCTGTCAAATGTCCGGACAACTTGGCGTGCAGGGGCTTCGTTGTCAATGGTGCAGGTCCGGCAGCAGGGTGCGTTATATCCTTGTACGGATTGTTTGCTGCCGAGCAGACGTAATAACGGGAGAATCAACGCGTGACCACATGGCTTGTGACCGGCGGTGCCGGCTTTATCGGCGGCAATTTTGTGCTGGAGGCGGTGGCGAGGGGTGTCCGCATCATCAACCTGGATGCGTTGACCTATGCAGGCAATTTGAAGACCCTCGGCAGCCTGGAAGGGAACCCTGACCATGTGTTCGCGCACGGAGACATAGGCGATCGCGAATTGGTGGCGCAGCTGTTGGCCGAGCACCGCCCTGATGCGGTCCTGAACTTCGCCGCTGAGAGCCACGTGGACCGATCCATCGACGGCCCAGGCGCCTTCATCCAGACCAATGTCGTCGGAACCCTTGGTCTGCTGGAGGCGGTGCGCGATTATTGGAAGGCTTTGCCGGCGACTGTTCGCGCCAGTTTCCGCTTCCTGCATGTATCCACGGATGAGGTCTACGGCACGCTGGGCGAGACCGGCAAGTTCAGTGAAACCACGCCATACGCGCCCAATTCGCCGTATTCGGCGTCCAAGGCGGCTTCAGATCACCTGGTGCGTGCTTTCCACCACACTTATGGTTTGCCGGTGTTGACCACCAATTGTTCGAACAACTACGGCCCGTACCACTTCCCCGAGAAGCTCATTCCGCTGGTGATCGCCAAGGCGTTGGCTGGAGAGCCGCTGCCAGTGTACGGCGATGGAAAGCAGGTCCGCGATTGGCTGTTCGTCGCCGATCACTGCGAGGCGATCCGTACCGTGCTGGCCAAAGGCAAGGTTGGTGAAACCTATAACGTGGGAGGCAACTCCGAGAAGCAGAACATCGAAGTGGTGCAGGCGATCTGTGCTCTGCTGGATCTGCGCCGCCCGCGGGCAGATGGCAAGTCGCGCGCCGAGCAGATCACCTATGTCACCGATCGCCCGGGGCATGACCGCCGTTATGCAATCGATGCGTCCAAGCTCAAGGACGAACTGGGTTGGGAGCCGAAGTTCAGCTTCGATCAGGGCATTGCTCTCACCGTGGACTGGTACCTGGAGAACCAGCCGTGGGTGAATGGCGTACTGGATGGCAGCTATCGTCTGCAGCGCATCGGTACCGACGCTTGATGTCTTCGATTGAGCGCCACGCCATCGTGCGGGATCAACAAGGAAATAACCATGACGCAACGTAAAGGCATCATTCTGGCTGGCGGCTCGGGTACACGGCTGTATCCGATCACCAAGGGCGTCAGCAAGCAGTTGCTGCCGGTCTACGACAAGCCGATGATCTATTACCCACTCAGTGTGCTGATGCTCGCCGGGATCCGCGAAGTACTGATCATCAACACGCCGCACGAGCAGGCATTGTTCCAACAATTGCTGGGTGATGGTTCGCAATGGGGAATGGACATCCAGTACGCAGTGCAGCCCAGCCCAGACGGCTTGGCGCAGGCGTATCTGATTGGTCGCGATTTCGTTGGCGGCAAGCCCAGCTGCCTGGTACTGGGGGACAATATTTTCCACGGCACTGGTCTGCGCGAGGTGCTCAAGCGTGCCGATGCACGCGATACCGGGGCCACCGTATTCGGCTACTGGGTCAGTGATCCTGAGCGCTATGGTGTGGCTGAGTTCAACAAGGATGGAAAAGTTGTTGGATTGGTGGAAAAGCCCATCGAGCCGCGTTCCAACTATGCAGTGACTGGCCTGTATTTCTATGATGGGAATGCGAGCGACTATGCCGCTGAGCTAAGGCCATCGCCGCGTGGAGAGCTGGAGATAACCGATCTCAACCAGCGCTATCTGGATGAGGGACGTTTGCATCTGGAGCCGCTTGGCCGTGGCTACGCATGGCTGGATACCGGTACGCACCAGTCATTGTTGGAAGCCTCCAACTTCATCGAAACCATCCAGACCCGTCAAGGCTTGCAGGTTTGTTGCCCCGAGGAGATTGCTTATGGTCAGGGTTGGATCAACGCCGAGCAACTCGAAGCGCTGGCCGCGCCCTTGTCCAAGAACGGTTACGGGCAGTACCTGCAGAAATTGATTCAAAGAGGCATCGTTCCGTGAAAGTGATTGATACCGCAATGCGCGGCTGTGTGGTCATCGAGCCTGCGTTGTTCGGCGATGAGCGTGGCTTCTTCTTTGAAACATGGAATGCGGAGCGTTTCAAGGCGCGGGGTCTGCCTGGGAAGTTCGTGCAGAGCAACGTGTCTGCGTCCAGCAATGGCGTGCTGCGCGGGTTGCACTACCAATGGCCGCGTCCGCAGGGCAAGCTGGTGAGTGTGCTGGAAGGTGAGGTGTATGACGTGGCAGTGGATATACGTCGCGGATCACCGACCTTCGGTCAGTGGGAGGCGGTCATCCTGAGCGCGGAGAACAAGCGGCAGTTCTGGATACCTGAAGGCTTTGCACACGGCTTTGCCGTGCTCTCGGAGCGGGCGTTGTTCAGCTATTTGTGCACGGACGTCTATGTGAAGGAAGCAGATGCCTGCATCCGCTGGAATGACGCCGACATCGGCGTTGACTGGCCCATCGGTGCCCCGACGCTGTCCGCCAAGGATGAGGCTGCACCGTTCTTGAAGGACATCGTTGAAGATCGTCTTCCGGTCTATGTCCCATGACGCTGCTGGTTTTTGGCGGGAATGGACAGGTAGGGCAGGAGTTGCTGCGTGCGCTTGCGCCACTCGGTCCTGTCGTAGCTACCACCCGTAGCGGCAAGCTTGCCGACGGTAGCGACTGCGAGATCGCAGATTTTGATGCTCCCGACAGCCTGTCCGCGTTGTTGGATCGGCTGCAGCCGTCGGTAGTGGTCAACGCCGCTGCCTACACTGCTGTGGACAAGGCAGAGCAGGAGCCCGAGGCTGCATTCCGGGTCAATGCGCAGGCACCCGAGGTGATCGCAAGATGGTGTGCGGCACATGGCGTGCGGATGGTGCATTACTCCACTGATTACGTTTTCAATGGGCAGGGCACGGCTCCCTACGTTGAAGCCGAGGCAACGGCACCGCTGGGTGTCTATGGCAGTAGCAAGCGCGATGGCGAAGAGGCGGTGCGTGCTGCTGGTGGCCCCCATCTGATTTTCCGTACCGCTTGGGTATATGCGACGCATGGAGGCAACTTCCTGCGCACGATGCTGCGCGTAGGTGCCGAGCGCGATGAGTTGCGCGTAGTCGCCGATCAGGTCGGCACGCCGACACCGGCGGCGTTGATTGCGGATGTCACAGCGCAGGTGTTGCAGCATCCCAGGCAGTTGTCCGGGACTTGGCACCTGACGACTTCAGGACAGACCAGTTGGCATGATTTTGCCGAGGCTATTTTCGCTGAGGCGGTCGCGCTGGGTGTGTTGATCAAGGCGCCAAACGTCCAGCCAATCTCCAGTGCGGAGTACCCGACGCTGGCAAAGCGTCCAGCCTGGTCGGTGCTGGACAACCGCAAGTTGCAGCAGGATTTCGGAATCAAACTGCCGGTCTGGCAGGCGGGTTTGCGGCAGGTGATGAGCGAGATCGCAAACGGTTGATTTGATCTTGCCGTCCGGCGATCTCGCACGGCACCAATACAGCTGACAGAAAACCCCGGGTTTCCCCGGGGTTTTGTTTGCCGCTTGTTGAGGATCTCAAGCGCGTCCGTAGGTATCCTCGAAGCGTACGATATCGTCCTCACCCAGATAGCTGCCCGACTGCACTTCGATCAGTTCCAGTGGCAGCTTGCCCGGGTTACGCAGGCGGTGGGTGACGCCCAGCGGGATGTACGTGCTCTGGTTCTCGGTCAGCAGCAGTACCTCGTCACCACGAGTGACCTCCGCCGTGCCGCTGACCACAATCCAGTGCTCGGCACGGTGATGATGCATCTGCAGGCTCAAGGTGCCGCCCGGCTTGACGGTGATGCGCTTCACCTGGAAGCGCTCGCCGTTGTCGATCGAGTCATAGGCACCCCAAGGGCGATAGACCTTGCGATGCCAGGTGGCCTCGCTGCGACCTTCGGCCTTGAGGCGTGCAACCACATCCTTGACCTGTTGCATGTATTCGGACTTGCCTACAAGGACTGCGTCGTTGGTTTCAACGACGACCACGTCTTCCAGCCCGATCATTGCAATCAGACGATCGCCATAGGCGAAGGTATTGCGGCAATCGAGTGCGATGACGTCACCGTGATGCGCATTGCCATCGGCGTCCTGTTCCGAAACCTCCCGCAGAGCAGTCCAGGAGCCCACGTCGCTCCAGCCGGCTTCCAGTGGAACCACCGCGGCGTCTCCTGTATTTTCCATGACCGCATAGTCGATCGAGTCGGAGGGGACCTGGCTGAACGCCTGCTTGTCCAAACGGACGAAGTCGGTGTCGCGCGTGGCAGCCACCCATGCTTTGCGGGTGGATTCAAGGATCGCGGGATTGTGCTTGGCGAGTTCTTCAAGATACCGGGAGGCCTTGAACAGGAACATTCCGCTGTTCCAGAAGTATTCGCCCGAAGCAAGATAGCCCTGTGCGGTGGCCATATCCGGCTTTTCGACGAAACGATCCACTGGACGAGCGCCTGTTCCGGTGCTCGCCTTGATGTAACCGTAGCCGGTTTCCGGTGCCGTCGGGACGATGCCAAAGGTGACAAGCTTTCCCGAGCGCGCCGATTCAGCTGCAACCAGAACCGCATCCTGGAATTGCTTCTCCTTTGTTATCACGTGGTCCGAGGGAAGGACGAGAAGAAGTGCGTCATCACCGTTCCGCGTCGCTTCCAACGCTGCTGCTGCGATTGCCGGTGCCGTGTTTCGGCCCATGGGTTCGAGCAGAATGGCTTGTGGTTCAGCACCGACCTGCTGCAGCTGTTCGGCAGCGACAAAACGATGGTCCTCGTTTGCCACGATCAACGGAGCCCTTCCTGCGATCGCCGCCACGCGCAACCAGGTAGCCTGCAGCATGGTCCTGTCACCAGTTAATGGCAGGAACTGCTTCGGGTACGATTCGCGTGAGAGCGGCCATAGGCGAGTGCCGGAGCCGCCGGAAAGGATTACCGGCAGGATGTCATTCATTGAAGATGCGTCCTTGTAAGCGGATCAGGAAAGAAGGGCGGAGATCTCGTTGGTGCGGGCCTGCATCAGTGCGGCGTCACCACGGGATTCAACGTTCAAGCGTAGCAATGGTTCAGTGTTGGACGAGCGCAGATTGAAGCGCCAATCGCCGAAATCGGCGCTTATCCCGTCTGTGTGGTCCAGTTGTGGCTGGAGCCCGGAGAAGTGATCCATGACCCTCTCTATGGCTGTCTTGGCATCTGCTACGCGGAAGTTGATCTCGCCACTGCACGGGAAACGAGCCATGCGGTGCTCGACGAGCTCGGCAAGGGACTTGCCGCTCGAGGAGACAAGCGAGGCAATCAACAACCAGGGAATCATGCCCGAATCGCAATAGGCGAAGTCGCGGAAGTAATGGTGTGCGCTCATTTCTCCACCGTAGATCGCGTTCTCTGAACGCATTCGCTCCTTGATGAAGGCGTGACCCGTCTTGCTCAGGATGGGGGTGCCACCTGCCTGCTCGACCATCTCAATGGTGTTCCAGGTCAAGCGTGGATCGTGGATGATCTTTTCCCCTGGGTTGAGTGCCAGGAGGGATTGACCCAGCAATCCGACGAGGTAGTAGCCTTCGATGAAGCGGCCGGAGTGATCGAAAAAGAAGCAACGGTCAAAGTCGCCGTCCCAGGCGATACCAAAGTCAGCGCCATGCTCAATGACTGCATCAGCGGTGGCAGCTCTGTTTTCTGGTAGCAGTGGATTGGGAATGCCATTGGGGAAGCTTCCATCCGGCTCATGCTGGATGTGACTGAACTTAAACGGCAGGTGGGCCGCGAGCTGGTCGATGATCAGCCCTGCGCCGCCGTTGCCTGCGTTGGTAACAATCTTCAGGGGCTTGAGCTGACTGCGGTCCACATAGCTGAGCAAGTGCTGGATGTAAGCCGATTTGTCGGTGTGGCTGCGGGTCGTTCCGGCAACAGGCGGAAGGGCATCTGTCCTTTCCTCGGCCGAATCACGGATTGCAAACAACCCGGTATCTCCGCTGATTGGTTTGGAGCCTTCACGGACCAGTTTCATGCCGTTGTAGTCCATCGGATTGTGGCTGGCAGTGACCATTACGCCGCCGGCCGCTTTCAAATGGGCAGTCTGGAAGTAAACCTCTTCGGTCCCGCACAGGCCGATATCAATGATGTCGCGCCCCGCCGAGCGCAAGCCGTTGGCCAGCGCTTCAAGCAGGGATGGGCTGCTCAAGCGGACATCCTTGCCGAGTACTACCGGGCCTGGATCAAGTTGGGCTGCAAGGGCAAAACCGATTCGGCTGGCCAAATCTTCATTGAGTTCATCCGGAACTCGGCCGCGGATGTCGTAGGCCTTGAAGGCGGGCAACGGCATGCTTTGCATCCTGAAAGGTTGGAGATTTCCGTAGTTTAATCTGTGTGGGCCGATTTGGCTGTCTGGCAGCTGGCCGAAAGTCCAAGGGGGTTGCCCCTGCGGTATGGCTAGAATATGGGCATCTTCAGCACTGTGAGCGTGATGCGATGAGCGATCTCTCCCCGACCCGGCAACGCGGCAAGGTCTTTGCCAGCGCCGCCGACGCCCTGGCCGGCATCGTGGCCGATGGGCAAACCCTTGCCGTAGGTGGCTTTGGCCTGTGTGGTATCCCCGAGGCATTGATTGCCGCGCTGCGCGACAGCGGGGTCAAGGGCCTGACCGCGATTTCCAATAATGCCGGCGTTGATGGTTTCGGTCTGGGTCAGCTGCTGGAAACCCGCCAGATCAAGAGGATGATTTCGTCCTACGTGGGCGAGAACAAGGAATTCGAGCGCCAGTACCTGGCCGGTGAATTGGAGCTGGAATTCAACCCGCAAGGTACTTTGGCCGAACGCCTGCGTGCAGGTGGTGCTGGCATTCCCGCTTTCTTTACCGCCACCGGCTACGGCACCATCGTTGCCGACGGCAAGGAGACCCGTGAGATCGACGGCAAGCACTACGTGCTGGAAACCGCGCTGAAGGCCGATGTGTCGCTGGTCAAGGCATGGAAGGCCGACGAAGCCGGCAACCTGCTGTTCCGCAAAACCGCGCGCAATTTCAATCCGGCCTGCGCGATGGCCGGCAAGGTCTGCGTGGTCGAAGTGGAAGAGATCGTGCCGGTGGGCGCGATTGACCCGGATCAGGTGCATCTGCCCGGCATCTACGTCGATCGCATCGTATTGAATGCAACGCCGGAGAAGCGCATCGAACAGCGCACCGTGCGTCAGGAGGGGAACTGAGATGGCCTGGACCCGTGACGAAATGGCACAGCGCGCCGCGCGCGAGCTGACCGATGGTGCCTATGTGAACCTGGGCATCGGCTTGCCGACCTTGGTGGCCAATCACATTCCGGATGGTGTGGATGTATGGCTGCAGTCCGAAAACGGCCTGCTCGGTATCGGTCCGTTCCCGACCGAGGCCGAAGTGGATGCCGACCTGATCAATGCCGGCAAGCAGACCGTAACCGCGCGTGCTGGTGCCAGTTACTTCGGCAGCCATGATTCGTTCGCGATGATCCGTGGCGGCCACATCAACCTGGCCATCCTTGGCGCCATGCAGGTCACCGACAAGGGTGATCTGGCCAACTGGATGGTGCCGGGCAAGATGGTCAAGGGCATGGGCGGCGCGATGGATCTTGTTGCCGGCGTGCAGCGCGTGGTGGTGCTGATGGAGCACACCGCCAAGAGCGGCGAGCACAAGATCCTGCCGGACTGCACCTTGCCGCTGACCGGCGTGGCCGTGGTTGATCGCATCATCACCGACCTGGCGATCTTCGATGTGACCGCTGATGGTCTGGTGTTGGTGGAAGCCGCGCCAGGTGTCAGCGATGACGAGTTGAAGGAAAAGACCGGCGTTGCGTTCCGCCGTTAATTGATGGGGTTCCCGGCCGCTGCGACCTTGCCGCGGCCGGTGAAACTGTCGTCGGTGGCAAGCAATTCCAGTGTTGCATTGGCATTCCAGCGGCCGCTGGCGAGGCATTGCAGCGGGATCAGGACACCCGCGGGGTCTAGCTCGATTTCGCTGATGTCCTCACCAATCATTTCGCAGATATCGTCAATGAAGTTCAAGGCGCCTTGATGGGTGTGTTTCAACGCCTGAAGTCCGGAAGTAGTCAGCTCGACGGGACCAAAGCGAGCTTGGATTGCTGATGCTTCACTCACCTCGAAGCCGTTGAACTGGCCCGTGGGTGCGCCGAGCAAGGCTTCCAACAGCAGGTCATTCGTCAGGATGTGGGATGTCGCTTCATCGCCTTCCTGTCTGCCATCGAAGTAGCGGGCCAAGGCCCAGTTGCCCTCCTGCCGGAGCTGGTTGGCACGAAAGCGCAGGGCCATGTAATAGCCTCCGAGTGGTTGCTTTCGCAGGCGCGCAAGATTGCGTTGGATTGTTCCGGCATAACCGATATCGACCACCATTGCCTTGTCCCCCGTGTCGAGCGTTGACCAGTAGGCGGCATAGCCTGAGCGGGCGCGGGCGGCAGCATCCAGCAGCGCTGGTATTGCTGGCTGCAGCCAACTGCTGACGGTATCAACCATTTCCGGGAGAAATACATTGCGCTGCAGCAGGGCGGGATCAATGGCTTCGACGATCTCGATGACTGTTTCGCCGCCGCGATTCAAAAGTAATTGGTGCAGTGTGCCGTTGAAGCTACCCTCCAGGAACAGGCTCAGGTCCTGTGCCTGGCGCATCGCGGGCAGGGTGGTGGCCCGGCGTGAAGCGAGGAAGTAATGCGCTTCCAATTGTTGGGTGTTCCGATGGAAAGGCTGCAGTCGTTGATAGGCCTGATGGAGCAGGTGGCCTTCGCGGCTCAGGAACAGGATGTTGCTCACCGCTTGTTGTGCTGCCGTGCGCAGCATCGCCAGCAGGAAATCCAGCAACAGCGGGCCGAGCACAACGTAGCCCAGGTCCGCTGCGTCCAGCTGCGTAGCGCCGCGCAACTGTTGCGGGCCAGTGTCCAGCAGGTAGGCAAATCGGTTGGCTAGCAAGCCGCGCCACAACTGCTCCGGCCAAGGTGCCGTTGCACCTGCGGGGTGACGCAATGGTCGCAGGGCAGGAATTACGTCGAGCAAGGCTGCCGGACGCAGTACATGAACGGGCGTCAGCAGCTTGGCCAGCTGGGGTAGCTGAATGTCCGCATTTTCGTTGTCGCCTATGTGCAGCCAATGGGCAATTTCTATTCCTTCCCGCTGCGCCAGGGCAGGCCAACTCGTTAGCTGGTCCTTGCGAAGTCCGGTTTCACAAGACACCCGCCAAGAAGAAATTGCCGCGGTGACTACGTTCGGCAGAACGAAGCGCAGGTTTGTGCTGTCCAGATACATATCCGACAGAGCAAACAGGCAAGATGGGTGGAGTTGCGCTAGAGCGTTCACCACGCCCATGCGTGGCCTCAGCTGTTGACGCTCATGTTCGAGCTCGGCATTCAACAACATAGTCGCATCCATCGAGGCATGCTTCAGCTGACGCGCCAGTTGCTGGTGGATTTCCAGCAGTGTCGGGTCTCGCTTCAATACATTTCTCTGAAAGGTCTCAGCGTCAATGCGTTGCTGGAAAAAGTCCGTGATGCCGTGTTTGCGCTCAATGCGCCAGGCCAGGTGTGCGTGCGAGGCCGCTGGAGTCAGGAACGGTCGAACGACGAGCGTATCGAATACATCGACACTGACCGTGGTTGCATCCAATGCAGCCAGTTGCATGCGTTGGCCGATGTCCAGTTCCAGTGCGCCTTGTACATTGCGCATTCCTTCCGTGGCTAACGTCAGGTTGCCATCGGAGGGGAGGATGCCGAGCCGATACCCTTGGTGACGGGTGACCTGGCCGAACATACGCTCTACCGCGTGCTGCAGTGTGCCGTCCACTTGTCCTTGTTCTGGAGGAAAGTCCTGCAGGCGCAGTCGAAGGTCAAACAGTGGCCTCAATGCATCCACACGTGCCCAAAACATCGACCCGGCGGGAAAGTCGATGTAGCGGTTGTGTTCCAGTGCGATGCCCAACTGTGCGGCAAGGGCGTTGCATACCGGACCATTGCTGAGCCAGGTGTGGGCCCAGAGTGGTACGCATTCATGGCTTTCCGGATAGACGAGGCCTAGTTTGGGTAGGGATTTGAACATGCCAAGTATCCAAGCGACGCGCTGGCTGGAGCCGAAGAGGGAATCAAGCAGATAGCGGCGCCACTGTCCCTGTTCACTGCCGGTGTACAACGATTTCTTGGTGTGGATGTGGCCGACTACATCGAGGGCAAGGATTTCGTCGTGGAAGGCCACAAGAAACGGGGCGATGTCGCGGCCGCGGTTTTCAACGATCTTTACGGACAACTGTTGTACGTTCGGCAGTTGGGCCATCCGGGTCCTAACCTGCTTGGCACTTTCGATATCAATGACCGAAACCAGCAGCGTAAGAGGCAGCGGGACGCACTCCAGCGATCGCACGAATTCTTCGATGAGGTCAGGGTAGAACACGTGTGCCATGACACCCACCCGCAGATCGAGCGCCTGCAGCGGTGCAGGAGAAGGCAAGGATGCTTCGTAGGATGTGTCGGCAATTGTCGAGCGCACGGCGCTGGCCGAGCGCAGTCGGCTGAATAGACCGCGCACTCCCAGAGCGGAGATGATCTTCATTGCGCGGCGCGCTATCGAGTAAAAGCCCCGAATGCCGCCGCCATGCTGTTGGATGGAGCGGCGCGCTGCTTGTAGATAGCGATTCATGCGCACGATTGTCCGCTGTCCGCATGTGGGAACAAGCTCCAGTAGCGGACGTGGTTGGGTTGTGCGGGCATGTGTCTTCCGGGGAATTCAGGTCTGACGGAGGACCATTTTCAGGATTCATGCTGCAGCGGGCAAATGCGGAGCCCATTTGAATGCTAGCGTGCGTCAATGTTGCGGCCATTTGCCCCGCCAGATATCGACTTCTGCCATGAGCCCTGCTGGTTGCCTGCAGTGCAGGCGGATGCGTTGTTGTTGGCCTTGCGCACGCAGGTGCCCTGGGAAATCCACCGCATCCGCATGTTCGGACGCTGGCTGGACTCGCCGCGGCTGAGTTGCTGGATGGGCGATGCGGACGCGCATTACCGCTATTCGGGTGCGGATTTCCTTCCGCATCCGTGGGCGCCCGCCGTGCAGGAGCTGCGCGAGCAGCTGCAGCAGGCATGTAATGGCAGCTTCAACAGCGTGCTACTCAACCGCTACCGCGATGGCCGCGACAGCATGGGCTGGCAGCGATGACGAGCCTGAACTGGGGGCGACGCCGTTGATCGCCTCGTTGAGCCTTGGGGCACCGCGGCGCTTTTTACTGCGGCGTCGCGATGATCCTGCGCAGAAGCTCGAATACCTGCTCGGTCACGGCGACCTGCTGCTGATGCGCGGGCATTGCCAGCGCGACTATCAGCATGCGCTGCCCAAGACCGCGCGGGTGTCGGGCGAGCGCATCAATCTCACTTTCCGCCAGATCGCAGCTGTGCCGCGTCGCGTTGGCCGCTGAGCAGGGTCCAGCCGATCAGATCGGTGGTGGTCTTGTTCAACGCGGTTTCGAAGGCAGCAGCGACGCTGCTGATCTCGGCGCTGGCGGCAGGTTCGGCGACGGTGAACGTGCGTGCGGCAACCACGCGCTGGTCCAGGCTGTGGATCAGTTTGGCGTTGAGTTCGATGGTGGCTGCTGGTAGCTCGCCGCCGCGGTAGTCCGATTCGAAGCGGCGCAGGTCGGTGGTCAGCTTGTAATCCGAGCGGATGCCGGTGGCGATGCGCGCAACGGCGTCGATCTTTCCCGAGTCCTCGAAGCCGCGCAGCAAGGTGTCTTCCAGGATGTCGGTGGCTGGCTGCGACCAGGTGGCGCCACGGTAGACCTCCAGTTCGCCCGGCGTCGGCCGCACATTGATGCGCGGGCTGTCGATCAGGCGGGCGGCGCTGGGCTTGGCGATGGCTAGCTGCCAGTTGACCTGCGGCCACGCCGGGTCGGCCTGCACCCTTACTTGAGGTGCATAAATAGTGGTGGACTGGCGGTCACCGCCGGCCAATACCGAACAGCCAGCCAGCATCAGCAGGCAGGCCGGGGCCAGCAGTTTGATCAGGGAGGTGTGCTTCATTTGGGTTCGAACTCCTTCGGGGCGTCGCGACCGAGCAGGTAGCGCGCCGGGTTGTTCTCCAGCCGGTCACTGACCCGGCGCAGATCGCGGATCAGGCCGCGCAACTCGGTCAGGGTCGGGCCGAGCTGGGCCAGGCCGTCGTTGGCGAAGCTGTTGATCGCCGCGCGGTTCTCGCCAAGGATGGCGTCGGCATTGCCGGCGGCCGAATCGAGTTTGGCCAGACTGGTGTCGAGCTTGTCCATCGTCGCTGGAAGCTGCCGCAGCACGTTCTGGTCCAGATTCTTGATGGCGCCATTGGCCGAACCCAACGTGACGTTGAGGTTGCGCGCGGCATCGCGGGCTTCCACCAGCAAGGCCTGGGTGCCCTGGTCGCGATCGGCAAGGCCGCCGCTGATGGTCTCCAGATGGGCCAGGGTGGCGGTGATCTTGCTGACGTTGTCGTCGCTGAGCAGTTCGTCCATGCGCTCGACCACACGGTTGGCCACGTCGGTGATGTTCTGCAAGGCCGATGGCGTGGTGGCGATGGTCGGCACCGGTTCCTTGCTCACCGCGGTAAGCGCGGCAGCCTGTGGGGTGCCACCGCTGAGCTGGATGATCGACGGCCCGGTCAGGCTGGTGATGGCCAGCTTGGCGCGGGTATCGGTCTTGACCGGGGTGGTGGAGTTGAGCCGCAGCTTGGCCACCACTTTGCGCGGGTCATCCGGGGCCAGGGTCAGCTGGGTGATCGAGCCCACCGCGATGCCGTTGTATTGCACCGGGCTGCCCACCGACAAGCCGGTCACCGCTTCGGTGAACACCACCTGGTATTCCTGCCAGGTGCGGTCGGAGGAGTATTTGGCCGCCCATAGTCCAAAGGCGAGCAGGGCGACGCCGATGAGCAGGGTGAAGGCACCGATCAGGACGTAGTTGGCTTTGGTTTCCATATCAAGCGGGCTCGTGCTGGAGGCCGCGCGCGGCGCGGGCGCGGGGGCCGTGGAAGTACTCGCGTATCCACGGATGATCGAGTTGTTCAATCTCGGGCAAGGGTGCGTTGGCGATGACCTTGTTGTCGGCCAGCACCGCGACGCGGTCGCAGATGGCGTAGAGCGTGTCCAGATCGTGGGTGATCAGGAACACGGTCAGGCCGAGGGCTTCCTGCAGGGTTTTGATCAGGCGGTCGAACGCGGCCGCACCAATCGGGTCGAGGCCGGCGGTGGGTTCGTCCAGGAACAGCAAGGGCGGGTCCAAGGCCAGCGCACGGGCAAGACCGGCGCGTTTGCGCATGCCACCGGAGAGCTGCGAGGGCAGCTTGTTGATGGCATCGGCGGGCAGGCCGGCCAGCTTCACTTTCAACAAGGCCAGCTCGTAGTGCCAACGCTCGTTGAGTTCGGGGTGATGTTCCTTCAATGGCACCTGCACGTTCTCGCCAACCGTCAGCGAGGAGAACAGCGCGCCATCCTGAAACAGTACGCCGGTATTGCGTTCGATGCGCAGGCGGTCGGCAGGGTTGCTCGAGCGCGCGTCCACGCCCAGCACTTCTATCTGCCCGGCATCGGGCGTGCGCAGACCGAGGATCGAACGCATCAACACCGATTTGCCGGTGCCCGAGCCGCCGACCACGCCAAGAATCTCACCACGGCGTACGTCCAGGTCCAGTCCATCGTGCACGGTTTGGCTGCCAAAACGATTGACCAGCCCACGTACGCGGATGGCCAGCTCGTTGCTGTCGGCGTTGTCGTCTTCAATCCTGCTCATCGCCTCACCAGCCCATGTGCATGAACCACAACGCGGCCAGCGCGTCGAGGATGATGACCAGCGAAATCGTCTGCACCACACTGGATGTGGTGCGTTCGCCAACGGATTGCGCTGTACCTTCCACCTTCAAGCCTTCCAGGCAGCCGATCAGCGCGATGATCAGGGCAAACACCGGCGCCTTGGACAGGCCAACCAACATGTGCCGCACCTGGATGGTGTCGTGCATGCGCGCCAGATACATCTGTGGCGGGATGCCCAGATCGAACGCACCCACGGTGACACCACCGGCCAGGCCGGCGATCATCGCCACGAAGGTCAGCAGCGGCAGCATGATCAGCAATGCGACCACCCGTGGCAGTACCAGCAGATCAATCGGGTCCAATCCCAAGGTCTGGATGGCGTCGATTTCCTCGCGTGCCTTCATCGCACCGATCTGGGCGGTAAATGCGCTGGCGGTGCGGCCGGCCAGCACGATGGCGGTGAGCAACACCGCGAATTCGCGCAGGAACGCAATCGACACCAGTTCCACCACATAAATCTCCGCGCCGAAGTCGCGCAGGATGGTGGAGCCGAGGAAGGCGATCACCGCGCCCACCAGATACGACAGCAGCGCCACCAGCGGTACCGCGTTCAGGCCAACCTCTTCCATCTGGTTGACCGCGGCAGTCAGCCGGAAGCGCCGTGGCTGGCGGATCAGCCGCGCCATCTTGCTCAGGTTTTCGCCGAGGAAGTTGACCAGCACCACCACGTTGTCGGCAATCGCATGTACCGAGCGACCCAGCCGATCCAGCGCCGCTGCCACGCCGAAATCGCGTTGCGGTTTGGGCCGCTCATCGGCGACTTCCTCGATGGTGCAGACCAGCGCCTGGTGGTCGGCGCGGAACTGCAGCGCATCATCCGCCAGCCCCAGCTTGTGCGCATAGCGCAGCAACAACAGTACCCCGGCCGAATCCAGCCGGTCGATATTGCGCGCATCGATGCCGGTTACCGCTCCGGCCTGGGCATGCAGTACCTCGCTTGAGCGCAGCGCGGTGGCCAACGTCCAGTTGCCGGAAAGCCTGAGCAGGCCATCCGCATCGGGGGGAAGTACGCAGTGGGGTGGGGGAATGTCTTTCATGGTGACCATTGGCTACGGAGAATAACCCGCCAGCCCTTCAAGCCGGATGAGTATTTCCTCCGCTTCAGGTGATACTAGCGGCCATGTCTGCCGAAACCCTTGCCGCCGCCCCGGCCACTGCTTCCAATCGCGCTACCTATGCGCAACGTGTGGCCTTCGTTTCGGAGATGGCTGGGCGTCTGCACAGTTATGGCACAACCGCCCAGCGTCTGGAGGCGGCGGTGGTGGCCTTGGCGCAGCAACTTGATCTGGATTGCGAGCCATGGTCGAACCCGACCGGTTTGATCCTGAGTTTCAGCGACCCGACCCGCGCCATTGGTTCCAGCGACATCACCCGCGTGATCCGGCTGGGTCCGGGCGATACCAATCTGCATAAGCTTTCCATGGCCGACCAGATCGCCGATGCGGTGGCTGCCGGGCAGATGTCGATCGCGCAGGGGCATACCGCGCTGCGCCAGCTCGACAAGGACGGCGGCATGCGCAGCAAGATCCAGCTGCTGGCCTCGTTCACCCTGGGCTCGGCTGGCGTGGCCGGTTTGTGGCGGCTACCGTGGCTGGATATCGCCACGGCGGGTATTACCGGTCTGCTGATCGGCCTGATGCTGTTCTATACCGACCGCCGCGTCGCCACCCGCGAAGCCGGCGAAGCCTTGGCGGCACTGCTGGCGGGTTTTGTAGCGGTGCTGGTGGCCAGTTTCATTGGGCCGCTGAACATGAATTCCACCATCATCGCCTCGCTGGTGGTGTTGCTGCCCGGTATGGCGCTGACCAATTCGGTCAATGAACTGGCCAGCGGGCATTGGGTATCGGGCACGGCGCGTTTTGCTGGCGCACTGACCACCATCATGAAACTCACGGTGGGCGCGATGATCGCGGTCACCATCGCCAACTCCATTGGCCTGGAACCGATCATCCGCGCCTCGCGACCGCAATCCAACTGGGTCGAATGGGGTTCGGTGCTGGTCGCCTCGTTCGCGTTTGCCATGCTGTTCCGGGCCAGCAGGCGCGATTACATCTGGGTAATGGCTGCCTCGGTGGCCGGTTATGCGATTTCCCGTTATGGCGGGCAGTTGTGGGGCGCGCCTGCCGGCATCTTTCTCGCCGCGATGGCGGTAACTGCCGCGGGCAATCTGTTTGGACGCATCGTGCAGCGCCCGGGGGCGATCATCCGCCTGCCCGGCATCATCATGCTGGTGCCTGGTAGTACCAGCCTGCGTGGGGTATTGAGCCTGATCCAACAGCAGAATGTCAGTGCCGGTGAATCGGCGCTGCTGACCGTGGTCAATGTGGTGATGGCGCTGGTGGCTGGCCTGCTGTTCGGTAATCTGCTGGTGCCGGCGCGCAAGAACCTGTAGTGCTGCGGGTAGTTTTCTTGTGCTTGTCTAGCCCGGGTAAGCGCAGCGCACTCGGGGGCTGTTCGCCAATAGCCTGAAAGATCAACCGAACCGTGCTTCCCGGATGTGCTGGGTTTACCCTGGCTACTTTGCTGTTTGTGGCCTTGTGAATGCTGGCTGGAAAGAATTTGTAACTTCTGTAATTACAGGATTGCAATAAGAAAACGCCGGCAAACTGCCGGCGTTTGTAATCCAGATTCCAGAGTTATTATTTCTGGATCAGGAAGTCTTCAACCTTGCGGCCTGCCTTGGTGTATTCAGCCAGCCAGCGCGGCTGCTTGCCACGGCCGGTCCAGGTTTCAGCGGCATTGGCAGGGTTGCGGTACTTCGGTTCAACCTTCGGCAGCTTGCGGCCGGTTTTGGCGGCGCCCTTGCTGGCCTTGGCGCCCCGCGGAGCCTTCACTGCAACGGCGGCGCCGGTGCCGAACAACTCTTCGACGGTATAACCAGCCTTCTTTGCCGCGGCGGCAACCAGGGCGCGGGCCTTGGCGATGGGCTGGCGCTTGGCCACAACGGTCTTGCGCTTCTGTGCGTCACGGATCAGAACGGCCAGTTCTTTGGCCGACAGCTGGGACAGATCGATACTCATCGAATAACTACTCCGGATAATGGGTTGGGGTGTATGCCATTCCGTGGCAGCGCAGCAAAGCATACCGGGCTGGTAACGGGAATGACAAATTAATAGCGTTTTTGATGTTATCCGGAAATGAAAACGCCGGGACAATGTCCCGGCGTTATAAGCGACTTGGCCCAGTGAATGACCTCAGCCGATGATCTTGCTGATCACCGTTGCCTGGTCCAGGTTTTCTGCTTCGCTGGCGTTGCGTGCGCGGTATTCAACCGTGCCTGCAGCCAGGCCACGCTCGGAGACCACGATACGGTGCGGAATGCCGATCAGTTCCATATCGGCAAACATCTGGCCTGGACGCAGGCCGCGGTCGTCCAGTGCGGCATCCACGCCGGCGGCCTGCAGTTCGGCCAGCAGCGCTTCGGCTGCTGCGGTAACCGTCGGGTCCTGCTTCGGATTGATCATGCACACCACCGCCTGCCATGGGGCCATGCTGACCGGCCAGATAATGCCGGCGTCGTCGTGGTTCTGCTCAATGGCGGCAGCGACAATGCGCGATACGCCAATGCCATAGCAACCCATTGCCATCACCGCGGCCTTGCCGTTCTGGTCCAGCACGGTGGCCTTCAGTGCCTGCGCATACTGGCGACCCAACTGGAATATGTGGCCAACTTCGATACCGCGGGTAATCTTCAGCTCGCCGCCGTCCTGGGCGCGGTCGCCGGCCACGACGTTGCGGATATCGGCCACTTCCGGCTCGGCCAGGTCGCGGCCCCAGTTGACTCCGGCAATATGCAGACCTTTCTCATTGGCACCGACCACGAAATCGGCCATTGCCGCTACTTCGCGGTCAGCGACCACGCGGATTGCCTTGCGCGGATTCAGGGGGCCGAGGAAACCCGGCTCGCTGCCCAGATAATCGGCAATCTCGGCTTCGCTGGCCATGCGGTAATCATTGAGGCCAGCAACCTTGGCCAGTTTGATTTCGTTGACTTCGTGGTCGCCACGGACCAGGGCCAGCACGAATTCATTCTCGGTGGTCATTACCGCAATCGACTTGACCGTACGCAGCAGGGCGATGCCCATCAGCGCGGCCACGTCTTCACAGGTCTTCTGGGTGGGGGTATCGATCTTGCGCAGTTCTTCGCTGGCGGCGGCACGCGCTGCCGGATCAGCAGCAATCGCCGCTTCCACATTGGCGGCGTAATCCGAGCCCGTGGAGAACACCAGCGCGTCTTCGCCGGAATCGGCGATGACGTGGAATTCCTGCGAAGCGTCTCCGCCGATCGCGCCGGAATCGGCCTGCACCGCACGGAACTCCAGGCCCAGACGGGTGAAGATGCGGGTGTAGGCGGCCTTCATGTTCTCGTATTCGGCGACCAGGCTGGCGTCGTCCAGATGGAAGGAATAGGCATCCTTCATCAGAAACTCGCGCGCGCGCATCACCCCGAAACGCGGACGGATTTCGTCACGGAACTTGGTCTGCACCTGGTAGAAATTGACCGGCAGCTGCTTGTAGCTGGACAGTTCCTGGCGCGCGAAGTCGGTAATAGCTTCCTCGGCGGTGGGGCTGTAGCAGTATTCCTGCTCCTTGCGGTCCTTGATTTTCAGCAGCTGGCCGCCGAATTTCTGCCAGCGGCCGGTTTCTTCCCACAGTTCCTTGGGCTGGATGGTCGGCAGCTGCAGTTCCACCGCACCGGCGCGGTTCATTTCCTCGCGGACGATGGTTTCCACCTTGCGCAGCACCCGCAGGCCCAGCGGCGACCAGGTGTACAGGCCCGACGCCAGCTTGCGGATCATGCCCGCGCGCAGCATCAGCCGGTGGCTGACCAGCTCGGCGTCGGCGGGGGTTTCCTTGGTGGTATGCAGGTGGAAACGGGAAAGGCGCATGGCAGGGGGCTTCGCAAAACGGACGATCCCCTATTTTGCCAGCCTTGCAGCCCAGTGCGCACCGCCACGAATGGGGTAGGGCGATCTGCGGTGCTTTGGGAGCGGCGCGTAAGCCGCGAAGCTGGCAATGCGTGAGAGGTTGCAGGAGCGGCGTAAGTCGCGAAGCCGGGAACGCCGGATTGCCGATAAATGCTGGCAATTGCTGGTCTATGCGCATCGCGGCTTACGCCGCTCCGACATTCCGAATCCCACATCCCAGCTATCCCGAACAGCTGTCCCGAAGGCTTACTTCTTAGGCGCAGGCTTGCAATAGACCGCAGCCGCCGCTTCGGCCAGCTGCTTCTGCGCCGCGCGCTGGGCGTCATCCAGCGGAGCTCCCGGCTTGCCATCGGCACCAACGCCCTGGCTGACCGGGCCACTGCCGTTCAGCAATTCCAGGTTCTTGCGCGCACCCAGACACTGCTCGGATTCGCCGGCTTCGGCTGCAGCCTCTGGTTCGGCGACAGAGGCACCACTGGCGGTGATGCGGCGGGTTTCGAACTGCTTGCCAGCCGGCGGCCGCTCGGAGTACTGGGTGACGCCATTGGCGTCCTTCCACTTGTACAGATTGGCGGCGCTGGCGGTGGCAGCGGTGCTGAGCAGGAGCAGGCAGCAGAGGCGGGGCAGGGTGAGCATGGCAACTCCAGACACCGGAACAGGGCAGGCAGCGATTGCAGCACCCGGTGACGTGGCTGGCAAGTCGATTAAACTGGTCGGTATGGACGAACTGAGACCACCACCGCGTTCGCGCAGCATTTACCTGCTCCCGAACCTGTTTACCACCGCCGGCCTGTTTGCCGGGTTCTACGCGATCATTGCCGCCTCCAACGGTCAGTTCGTCCACGCCAGCATCGCCGTTTTCGTGGCGGCGGTGATGGATGGGCTGGACGGCCGGGTTGCGCGTTTGACCGGCACTACCAGCGAATTCGGCGTGCAATACGACTCCCTGGCCGATCTGGTCAGCTTCGGCATGGCGCCTGCGCTGGTCATGTACCACTGGGCCCTGTCCTCGCTGAAGTTCGACGGCGACGTGCTGGGCCGGGTCGGCTGGTCGGCGGCCTTCCTGTATGCGGCCTGCGCGGCGCTGCGCCTGGCCCGTTTCAATACCCAGGTGGGCACCGTCGACAAGCGCTGGTTTGTTGGCCTGGCCAGCCCGGCTGCGGCCGGTTTGATGATGTCCTTCGTCTGGGCCTTCGCCGATGGCGAACTGGGCTGGAGCGGTGAGGAGCTGCGCTATGTGGCCTTGGGCGTGACCATCGTGTCTGGCCTGTTGATGGTCAGCCGGATCCGCTTCTGGAGCTTCAAGGGCGGCAGCGAGAAGGGGCCGCGCTCGGAGCGTGTACCGTTCGTGGTGCTGGCCCTGGTGCCGATCATCATTTCGATCGTGGTGCTGGACCCAGCGCGCACCTTGTTGGCGGTTGGCGTGATCTATGCGCTGTCTGGCCCGGTGATGTGGGCGCTGCAACGCTGGCGGCAGCCGGCCGGCAAGGTGCAGTGATCGGCTTCTCGCCCGAACCGGTGTGGACCCCCGAGCAGCAGGCATGGCTGCAGGCGATGGGTTACACCGTTTATCTGGAAGGCGGCGCGCTGGATGCGCCGCCAGCCGTGGCTGCGCCAGCCTTTGACAGCGCGACCGCAGTGGTGGAGCTGGCAGCGCAGCCGCAGGCTGCGGTGAGCAAGCCGGTTGCTGTTGCCCCGCCGCGTGAAGTGGCCGCAAAGGCACCGCAGGCACCGAGTACCGCACCGGCGCCGGTACCTGCTGCGGGCGCAACGGTTGGTGTTCGTCGCAGTGGCGGATTGGGTATGCCCGACCGCCTGCAGATCGCCTTGTTGCGTGCATCCGGTTGCAATCCCAATGAGCCGGAAACGCGGGCGCTGATGGACAGCTGGCCGTTGGCCGAGCTGCGTGCCGATCCGGCCGCCAAGCGTGCCTTGTGGCCGCAGCTGCGCAGCTTGCGGCGGAAAGCACGGCAATGACCGCACTGGGGTCGGTCCTGCGTCCCATGCATGAAGGGGACCTGGATGCGGTGATGGAAGTGGAGCTGCGCGCCTATCCGTTCCCGTGGACGCGCGGCATCTTCCAGGATTGCCTGCGTGCCGACTACCCGTGCCGGGTGCTGGTGCAGGATGACGGTATTGCCGGCTACGCCGTGCTCAGCATTGCCGTTGATGAAGCGCACGTACTCAATGTCTGTGTTGACCCGTTGTGTCAGTCACGTGGCCACGGCCGGCGTCTGCTACGCGAGTTGGTGCGGGTTGCGCGACAGCGTGGCGCGTTGCGGGTGTTCCTGGAAGTGCGTCCGTCCAATACCTCGGCCATCGCGCTGTACCACAGCGAGGGTTTCAACGAGATCGGTCGCCGTCCGCGTTACTACCCGACCGCGAACGGGCGCGAAGATGCGCTGGTGATGGCGATGGAACTGGTGGATGACGACATCAGCGTGATGCCGCCGCTCTGAGTTTGGCTCCGGCTATGTCAGCCGCAGCAGTACTACACCGGCGATGATCAGTGCTGCGGCGAGCATGCGTTTGCGGCTGATGTGCTCTTTCAACAACAGTGCCGAAATCAGCAGGGCGAACAGGATTGAGGTTTCGCGCAGCGCGGCGATCACTGCGACCGGCGCGATGGTCATCGCCCATAGCGCGATTGCATATGACGCGGTGGTGCCGATACCGCCGACCAGCCCGCGCTGCCAGTTGCCGCGCAGATAGCTGCCCAGCTGCTGACGGCGGGCGAGCAGCGCCCAGATCGGCAACGGCAGGCCGGACAGCAGGAACAGCCACAGCGTGTAACTCAAGGCATTGCCGGACAGGCGTGCACCTTGTGCATCGACCAGAGTGTAAGTGGCGATGACGACGGCGATGCATAGCGGCAGGCGGATGTTGCGGGCGGTGCTGCTGCCGGCCATGCACAGGATGCCGCTACTGATCAGCGCGATACCGGCCCAGGCGCCGGCAGCCAGGTGTTCGTTGAACAACCAGCTGCCGGCGATGGCGACCAGCAAGGGCGCGCAGCCGCGCATCAGCGGGTAGGACAGGCTCATGTCGGCGCTGTGGTATGCGCGGGCGACCAAGACGTAGTAGCCGGTTTGCAGCACGGCTGAGGCGGCGAGCCAGGGCAGGCTGGCTGCGGCGGGGGCTGGCAGCCAGGGCAGGGCGATGGCGGACAGAACTGCGGCCCAGCCGGTGACCAGGATGGTGGTCAACAGCTTGTCGCCGCCGAGTTTGACGATGGCGTTCCAGCTGGCGTGGAGCAGGGCGGCGAACAGGACGGCGCAGAAGATGCCGAGGGACATTAGGCGCTGGTGGTTTGGGTGCTGGTGGAGGGTAGCTGGGATTGGTGGGGAGGCGGACGTCCGGATGCTTGAAGCAAAAGAGCCAAAAGCCAAAGGCGCCCTCATCCGCCCTGCCGGGCACCTTCTCCCGCAGGCGGGAGAAGGGAATGCACGGATCTTCCTGTTCTGTGGGCTCCCTTGGCAATCGGCATTGCGTGCTTGAGCGCGAGGATTGCAGCCAACTCACAGAAGCGCATGACGCATAGCCCTCCCTTCTCCCGCTTGCGGGAGAAGGTGCCCGGCGGGGCGGATGAGGGGGCTCTCCGCTCCTTGCTCTTTGATCGTCAACGCACAAAAGAAAGCGCCGCCCAAAGGCGGCGTTTTCCACAACAGCAACCAACAAGCCTTACAGCTTCGCGCGCTGTTCCTGCAGGCCGGCCAGCTGGCTGTTCCAGTCAAGCAGACGCACACGCTCCTGCTCGACCACCGCCGCCGGCACCTTGTCGGTGAACTTGGACAGCTTGACCTCGCTCTTCTCCTTCTCCGAAGAAACGCGGGCGATTTCCTTGTCCAGGCGCGCACGCTCGGCGTCCAGATCAACCAAGCCTTCCAGCGGCACCAGCAGCTTCAGCTCGCCAACAATGGCGGCCGCAGCCGGCGGCGTCTGTGCATCGGCGGCCAACCAATCGATGCTTTCCAGCTTCAGCAGGAAGCGCAGCTGCGAAGCGAAGCGGTCGAGGCGGCTGCGATCGGCAGCCTGTCCGCCCTGCAGCAGCAGACGCACCTGCTTGGACGGTGGCACGTTCAACTCGCTGCGCACGCGGCGCAGGGCGCTGACCATGGTCTTGAACCATTCCACGTCGACTTCGGCCTGCGCGTAATCGCCTGCAAATTCTTCCGCGGTCGGGTACACGCGCAGCGACAACGACTCGGCGTTGATGCCAAGCCGTGGTGCCACCTGCTGCCACAGCTGCTCGGTGACGAACGGGATCAACGGGTGCAGCAGACGCAGCACCGCTTCCAGCACGTACAGCAGCGTATGACGCGTGCTGGCCGCATCGTCGGCGTTGTCGCCGTTGAGCGCCGGCTTGGTCAGTTCCAGGAACCAATCGCAGAACTCGTTCCAGACGAATTCGTACAGCGCCTGCGACAACAGGTCGAAGCGGTAGTCGGCGTAGTGCTGCTGTGCTTCGGCCGAAACCTTGGCCAGGCGCGCAAGGATCCAGCGCTCAGCATCGGTGCGCGGCTGCGGTACGCCAGTGAAGCTCGCGCCCTCGGTATTCATCAGGGTGAAGCGGCTGGCGTTCCACAGCTTGTTGCAGAAGTTCTTGTAGCCCTCGGCGCGGCTCATGTCGAACTTGATGTCGCGGCCGTGGGTGGCCAACGCGGCAATGGTGAAGCGCAGCGCATCGGCACCGTGGGCGATGATGCCGTCCGGGAATTCCTTGCGCGTGGCCTTCTCGATCTTTTCGGCCATCTTCGGCTGCATCAGTCCGTGGGTGCGCTTGGCCACCAGGTCGTCGATGCTGATGCCGTCGATGATGTCGAGCGGATCGAGCACATTGCCCTTGGACTTGGACATCTTCTGGCCCTGGCCGTCGCGGATCAGGCCGGTGATGTAAACGTCCTTGAACGGGATCTGGCCGGTGAAGCTGTCGGTGGCCATGATCATGCGCGCCACCCAGAAGAAGATGATGTCGAAGCCGGTGATCAGCACGTTCGACGGCAGGTAACGGTCGAAGCCGCGCTCGGCCATCGCCGCTTCATTCGGCCAGCCCAGGGTGGAGAACGGCCACAGCTGCGAGGAGAACCAGGTCTCCAGCACGTCGCTGTCCTGGGTCAGCAGGACGTCGTCAGCCAAGCCCGCCTTGGCGCGGGCCTCGGCCTCGTTGCGGCCGACATAGCAGTTGCCAGCTTCGTCGAACCACGCCGGAATACGATGGCCCCACCACAGCTGGCGGCTGATGCACCAATCCTGGATGTTCTCCATCCAATGGCGATAGGTGTTGATCCAGTTGCCCGGTACGAATTTGATCGAACCGTTCTCAACCAATTCGAGGCCGCGCTTGGCCAGCCCGTCCATCTTCACGAACCACTGGTCGGTCAGGTAGGGCTCGATCACCTGACCGGTACGGTCGCCACGCGGCACCTGCAGTTTGTGCGCCTTGGTCTCGACCAGGATGCCCAGGTCTTCCAATTCGGCCAGGATCACCTTGCGCGCTGCGTAACGGTCCAGCCCTTGGTACTGCTGCGGGGCGTTTTCGTTGAGCGTGGCGGTGGTGGTGAACAGGTTGATCATCGGCAGGCTGTGACGCACACCGACCTGATAGTCGTTGAAGTCGTGCGCCGGGGTCACCTTGACCACGCCGGTGCCGAACGCCTTGTCGACATAATCGTCGCCGATCACCGGCACGCTGCGGCCGGTCAGCGGCAAGGTCACGCTCTTGCCGATCAGGTGCGCGTAGCGGCTGTCTTCCGGGTGCACCATCACCGCGGTATCGCCCAGCAGGGTTTCCGGACGGGTGGTGGCTACAACTAGATAGTTGCGGGTTTCGCGCAGGGTCTCGACGCCGTCGGCATCCACTTCGACGTGCTCATAGCAGGCACCGTCGTTGAGCGCATAGGCGATCGACCACATGAAGCCGTCTTCTTCCACGCTCTCCACTTCCAGATCGGAAATGGCGGTCTTCAGCACCGGGTCCCAGTTGACCAGACGCTGGCCACGGTAGATCAGGCCCTGCTCGTGCCAGCGGAGGAAGGACTCGATCACTGCCTCGCTCGGGCCAGCGTCCATGGTGAAGGTGCTGCGCGACCAGTCGGCCGAGGTGCCGAGGCGGCGCATCTGGCCTTCGATCACGTTGCCCGAATGCGCCTTCCACTCCCACACCTTGTCGATGAAGCCATCGCGGCCCAGCGAGTCGCGGGTTTCACCCTTGCCTTCCATCGCCAGGTTGCGGCTGACTACCATTTCGGTGGCGATGCCGGCGTGGTCGGTACCCACCTGCCACAGCGTGTCGTAGCCACGCATGCGGTGGTAACGGATCAGCGCGTCCATCAGCGTCTGCTGGAAGGCGTGGCCCATGTGCAGGGTGCCGGTGACATTCGGCGGCGGCAGCAGGATGGTGTAAGGCTCGCCCTTGCCGGACGGCTTGAACAGGCCGGCTTTTTCCCACGACTCATAGAGCGCGGTTTCAAAGGTTTTCGGGTCGTAGCTGGAGGCGAGTTGGGTCATGCGGGGAAACCGGAAAGAGCGGGGGGAGGGATCAGCGCGCCAGTGCGCGCTTGATCTTCTGGTCGGTGTGGTACTGGCTGACCGCGTATGCAGCCCAGATGGCGGCGGGTACCCAACCGATCAAGGTAATTTGCAGGATGAGACAGACAATGCCGGAAATCGGACGGCCAATGGTGAAAAAGGCCAGCCACGGCAGCAGGATGGCAATCAGCAGGCGCATGCGTGTAATCCCTTACATGTCGTATTTGTTGAGCGTGTAGTCGGCGGCCTTGTACTGGCGCCAACGCTCACGCAGCGGTTCACGCGCGGCCGGATCGGCCGGTACTACTTCCAGCACGCGGTCGCAGGCACCCAGGTAGGGCTCGTCGCGCAGGTTGATCACCAGCGGCCGTTCCGGTGCTTCGGCGCCCGGCGTGGCGATCAGCACGATGGCCTCTTCCTCGTCCACGTCCTCACCGATGATCTGGTGCGGGATATAGGCGTCCGGGTCGAACGACCACAGCAGCTCGTCCAACTCTTCGGCCTGGGCCTGGTCGCGGGCAAGTACCAGCGTGTACAGGCCGCCATCGTTGGCCTTGCGCGCCAGTTCGCACACCAGTTTCAGTGGCTCGGTGAGAAAGCGCGGCTTGGCAATCAGGTAGAAGTCGGCACGCATCAGGTCACGAAGAAGTAGAGGGAGAGGGTGCAACACCGGGGTCGGAGTCGGGTTGTGCCGGGTAAAACCCGGTTCTGACCCCACTTTCCAACCCCGGCTTTATCCAGAACTTACCTTAGGCAACGCGGTCCAGCAGCCACTGGGTCAGCAGGCCTACCGGGCGACCGGTGGCCATACCGCGCTTGCCTTCATCGCTGGCCACGCCGGCGATATCCAGGTGCGCCCAGCGCTGGCCTTCGGTGAAGCGCGCCAGGAAGCAACCCGCGGTGATGGCACCGGCCCAACGGCCGCCGATGTTGTAGACGTCGGCGAAGCTGGAATCCAGCATGCTCTGGTACTCGTCCCACAACGGCAGGCGCCAGGCGCGGTCGAACACGTTTTCGCCGGCGGCGGTCAGTTCGTTGGCCAGGTCGTCGTGCTTGCTCATCAGGCCGGCGGTCTGGTGGCCCAGGGCCACCATGCAGGCACCGGTCAGCGTGGCGACGTCGATCAGCGCGGCTGGCTCGAAGCGCTGTGCATAGGTCAGTGCGTCGCACAGGATCAAACGGCCTTCGGCGTCGGTATTGCCCACTTCGATGGTCTTGCCCGACATCGAGGTGATCACGTCGGACGGACGGTAGGCGTTGCCGTCGATGGCGTTTTCCACCGCCGGCACGACCACCACCAGGTTCAACGGCAGCTTGGCCTTGACCGTGGCGACGAAAGTGCCGATGACGTTGGCGCCACCGCACATGTCGTACTTCATTTCCTCGATGCCACCCTGGGTCTTCAGGTTGACGCCGCCGGTGTCGAAGGTGATGCCCTTGCCGACCAGTACGTAGGGCTTGGTTTCGCCGCCGTCGGCTTGCGGAAGGCCAGTCCACTTCAGTACCACCAGCTTGGGGCGGTTGGCCGAGCCACGGGCCACGGCCAGCAGCGAGCCCATGCCCAGCGCTTCCATCTGCGCCTCGTCCAGGATCTCGGCTTCGGCACCGTCGTGCTCGGCGGCGAACTTGACCGAAGATTCGGCCAGGTAGGCCGGGGTGCAGTAGTTCGGCGGCAGGTTGCCCAGCTCGCGGGCGTATTCCACGCCGGCGGCGATGGCCTGGCCCTGCAGCAGCGCGGTTTCGTCGCTGCTGGCGATGGCCAACGATTCCAGGCCCGGGGCTTCCGGCTTCTTCTTGCCCAGGGTGGCGGTGTAGCGGTAGCTGGCGTGGTTGGCGGTGATCACTGCCTGGCGGACGTTCCAGGCGGCATCGCGGCCGCCGACTTCCAGTTCGTTCAGGGTGAACAGCGCGCTGCGGGTATTGCCGCTCTTCAGGGCGCGGGCGGCATCGCCGGCGGCCTTCAGGTACTGCACCACGCCGAACTTGGCCGGGTCGCCAAGGCCAACCACCAGCACGCGGGGGGCGCTGACGCCGGCCAGATCGTGCAGCAGGGTGGTGTTGCCGGTCTTGCCGCCAACATCGCCGCGCTCGATCAGGGCGGCCAGACGGCCACCGGAAGCCGCGTCCAGGGCCTGTGCGGCTGGTGACAGCGACTTGTCAGAGAAGGCGCCAACAATGACGCAATCCACCTCGGCGGAGACCGGGGCGGCGTGGTTCAGGGTGAATTCCAGAGACATTGATCAGATTCCGTTGCCAAATCCGTACAATCGCAGGCTGTATACGCGGGGCCATCGAGGCCGGGCGTTCTGCGGACTAAACCGAGAGTTTAAACCACCGACCCTATGGCGAAGCTTGACCGCTACCTTCTGAGTGACTTCCTCCAGAGTTTTCTGGCCACTTTGACCGTACTTCTGGTAGTCAGCATGGGCGGTGTGCTGGTCGACATCCTCGGCCGCATTGCCGATGGCCGCATCCCAGCCGGCCTGATGCTGTCCCAACTGGGGCTGCAGTTCATCGTCTACCTGCCCATCATCCTGCCCTTGGCGCTGATGCTGGGGTTGGCGCTGTCGATCGCGCGGCTGTACCGCGATTCAGAAATGGCGGTGTTGACCGGCGTTGGCGTTGGTCCCAAGCGCCTGCTCAAGCCGATCCTGCTGTTGACGGTGCCGGTGGTGGCGCTGGTCGCGGCCTGCTCGCTGTGGCTGGGCCCGTGGGCCGACCGCAGCGCCGAGCAGATGTTGCAGGATGCCAGCCGCAGCATGGTGGTGGCCGGGCTGGAGCCGGGCCAGTTCACCCCGTTGGCTGGCGGCGGCGTGGTCTACCTGTCTTCATTGGCCGGCGACGGCACCAAGATGGGCAAGGTGTTCATACAGCGGCAGAAGGAAGGTCGTATCGACGTGGTCTCGGCAAACAGCGGCGCCATGTTCTTTGAAGGCGAGCGCCAGCGCTACCTCCGCCTGGAGGATGGTTATCGGGTCGAAGGCCCGGAAAGCGGAGCCTTGGATTATCGGCTGATGCGCTATGCGCGCAACGAAGTGGCCTTGCCGGACCGCGAGGAAGTGCGTGACCAGAATGATCCGGAAATGTTGTCCACCAGCCAGTTGCTCGGCGATGACCGGCCCGAGGCCAAGGCCCAGCTGCACTGGCGCATCACCCCGCCGTTGCTGGCCCTGGCATTCGCCTTGTTGACCTTGCCGCTGGCCCGCAGCGCGCCGCGCCAGCAGCGTTACGGTCGCATCATGGTGGCGTTCCTGGCCTATACGGTAGGCGTGAGCCTGAGCATTCTCGGTCGCCAGTGGCTGGCCGCGGGCAAGCTGCCGGTGGATGCCGGCATGTGGTGGCTGACCTTGCCGTTGCTGCTGCTGGCGGTGTGGCTGTACTTCCGTGATGGGCGGCTGAGTCGCCGCCGTGCGGGGGCCAAGGCATGAGATTGCTGCCGCGGATTCACGACGTTTATGTAGGCCGCACCGTGCTGTTCACGGTGCTGGTGGTGTGGATGGTGTTGCTAGGCCTGGACGCGATGATGGCCTTGTCCGGCGAGACCGGGAAAATCGGTCAGGGCCATTACAGCTTCGGTCATGCCTTGGCCTGGGTGGCGTATACCTTGCCGCGCCGCGCCTACACCATCTTCCCGATGGCCGCGGTGATTGGCGCGCTGATGGGCCTGGGTCAATTGGCGGCGACCTCTGAGTTGACCGCGCTGCGGGCGATCGGCGTGTCGCGGCGGCGGATTGCGGTATCGGTGGCGATCGCGCTGTCACTGCTGACCGTGTTGATGGTGGTCAATGGCGAAACCCTCTCGCCCTGGGCACAGAGCCGCGCTGATGCCTTGAAGGCAAGTGCCCGCTACAACACCGATATGGCCACGGCCCGTTATTCGGGCCTGTGGGCACGTGAAGGCGATACCTTCCTCAATGCGCTGACCGGTGAAGAGCAGCTCAGCACCGATGGTCAGTCGACCTTGCTGCTGCATGACGTGCGCCTGTACCAGCTGGGCGAAGACGGGCGCTTGCTGAGCCTGACCTATGCCAAGACCGCACGTCACGACAGCCAAGGCTGGGTGTTGGAAGCGGTGCGCCGCGATACCTTCGGCGAACGTTCGGTCACCCGTCAGGAATTGCCCAGCGAGAAGTGGGCGTCCAAGCTGGATGCCTCTGCCTTGGCCTCCGGCCTGGCCAAGCCACGCAACCTGGGGGTCGGCGAGCTCAAGACCAGCATCGATTACCGCAAGCGCAACGGTCTGGATGCGCGCGAGTACGAAGATACCTACTGGGGGCGCTGGTTCTACCCCTTGAACGTACTGGCGCTGTGCCTGGCCGCTGTGCCGTTCGCGTTTGGTTCGCTGCGCAGTGGTGGTATGGGCAAGCGTCTGTTCCTGGGCATGCTGTTCGCGTTGGGGTTCCTGTTGCTGCAGATGTTCTTCGGGCGCATGGCCGGCGCACTGAAGTTTGATTACCGCATCGCCTATGCCTTACCGCCGTTGCTGATGCTGGCCATCTCCGGCTGGTTGTCACGGCGACGGGTTGGCTGATCGCGCGATTGTTGTTGTGGGAGCGGCGTAAGCCGCGAAGCTCGTAAATCGTCAAATTGCGGGAATGCCGGTGATTCCAATATTGCCGGCTTCGCGGCTTACGCCGCTCCTACAAATGCAGCACTTGTAATGCCCCTGCCGAGCATGGCTCGGCACTACAGTTTCTGCAGCCGCGTACCGCTCAGGCGGTCGTGCAGGGTCAGGCGCTCGCGGTCGAACAACGCCCAGATGAAGCCCAGTCCGCCCAGCAGCAGCGACAGTGTGGCCAGTGCATAGCGCTTCCACAGCAGGGTCCGGCTGGGTGCTTGCCCGTCAGCGGTCTGCAGGCGCAGCCGCCACGGGCGCATGCCCAGGGTCTGCCCGCCGCGCTTCCAGCTCTCGGTGGCGTAGAGCCCGGCAATCAGCCAGCAGCTCAGCCATAGCAGCCATTGCAGGGCACTGAACGGATGGATGTTCTCGCGGCTGGCGTGTCCTGCCAGCGCGTAGCCGACGGTGAACAGCGTCGAGACCAGCATCCATAGCGCCAGCACCGGCCACAGGTCGTAGAACAGTGCAGCCAAACGGCGCAGTAGCAACGCGGAGGGGCGGGGCGATTCGGCAAGTGCGGGTGTGCTCATGGGCTGAGCATACGGTCTGTGCCGGCACGCGTGCATGGGCAGTCGTGGATGCAGGGCTTATCCTTGCGCTGATGTCCGCGTCCCTGACCCCCGCCGAACGCCGCCAACTGGTGCAGCAACTGCCGCCGTTGCGCGATGCCGATAACCGCTTGATCCAGCGGTTTCTGGACGCGATCTGGGCCGAGCATGGTTTGGCCCGTGCCTCGTTGGATAGCTACCGACGCGACCTGGAAGGCCTGTCGCGCTGGCGCGATGGCAGCAACGATGGTCTGGCCGGGATAGATAGGGCTGGCCTTTTCGACTACCTGGCCTGGCGCACCCGCCACGGCTGGACCGCGCGCAGCAACGCACGCCTGCTGTCAGTGCTGCGCGCCTTCTTCGGCCAGGCGCTGAAACGTGGCGAGCGCAGTGATGACCCCGCTGGGCTGCTGGAATCGCCCAAGCTGCCGCGCTCGCTGCCCAAGGCCTTGGCTGAAAGCCAGATTGAAGCGCTGTTGGCGGCACCGGATGTGGAAACCCCGGTTGGCCTGCGTGACCGCGCGATGCTGGAGCTGATGTACGCCGCCGGCCTGCGTGTCAGCGAACTGGTCAATCTGCCGGCCAATGCGATCAACCTGCGCCAGGGTGTGTTGCGGGTGACCGGCAAGGGTAGCAAGGAGCGCTTGGTGCCCTTGGGTGAGGAATCGCAGTACTGGCTGGAGCGCTATCTGGCCACGGCGCGCCCCCTGCTGACGGGTGGCAAGCCGGTTGCGGCGACGCTGGCCGGGCAGGTGCCGCTGTTTGTCGACGTCGACCGTAGCCCGTTGAGCCGCCAGCAGTTCTGGGCCTTGGTGAAAACAAGCGCGGCGGTGGCCGGCATCGATCCGGGCAAGATCAGCCCGCACGGCCTGCGTCACAGCTTTGCCACCCATCTGCTCAACCACGGCGCCGACCTGCGCGCGCTGCAGATGCTGCTTGGCCACAGCTCGCTGTCCACCACCCAGATCTACACCCTGGTCGCCCGCGAACACCTGCAGAAGCTGCACCGCAAGCATCACCCGCGCGGGTGATGCTGCACGGCCTGTGGAAGCTGGGCCTTTTGTAGGAGCGGCGTAAGCCGCGAAGCCGGTAAATTGTCAGATAGACAGCTGACATGGGATGCCAAAGGCCTGCGGGAGCGGCGTCAGCCGCGAAGCAGGTGGACCAGGAGATTGCAGTTGGTGTCTGTGTTCAGGCATTGCTGGCTTCGCGGCTTACGCGGCTCCTGCAAAACAGCGCCGCTCCCACACTGATTCGGGCGGTGTGCGAGAATCCCCGTGTTCTCTTTCGATGGGTCGCCATGTTCCGATTTGCCATTGCCGCGCTGTTTGGCGCGCTCAGCCTTACCGCCTGCGCGCAACAGCCAGCAGCACCCAAAGCCGCTGCCAGTGCCGCCGCCTCGCCGGCCGATGCCGCAGTCGAAAAGCAGGTGCGCGATGCCCTCAAGCAGCTTGATCCCAACCTCAAGCCGGAATACATCGGCGCGGCGCCGTTTGCCGGTTTCCGTGAGGTGTTGGTGTCCGGGCAGGTGCTGTACGTGACCGATGACGGTCGTTATCTGCTGCAGGGCACGCCCTACGACATCGAGAAGAAGGCCCAGGCCACCAGCGCCGGTCTGCTGGCCTACCGCCGCAACCTGCTGTCCTCGCTGCCGCATGCGGACCGCATCGTGTTTGCGCCGCCGAACGCCAAGCACACCATCAGCGTGTTCACGGATATCGAGTGCGGCTACTGCCGCAAGCTGCACCAGGACATCGCCGAGCTGAACCGCAACGGCATCGCCGTGGAATACCTTGCGTTCCCGCGCATGGGCCTGGCCAGCAAGGATGCTACCGACATGATCTCGGTCTGGTGTGCCAGCGACCGCAAGGCCGCGTTGACCGCAGCCAAGACCGGCCAGCCGGTTCCGGCCAAGAACTGCACCAATCCGGTGGCCATGCAGTACAACCTCGGACAGCAGTTGGGCATCAACGGTACTCCGGCGATTTTTGCCGCCGATGGCAGCCAGCTTGGTGGTTATCTGCCGCCGGCACAGCTCAAGGCAGCGTTGGACCGTATCGAAGCCGGCGGCAGCCGCTGATAGCGTCGCCCGCCAAGGCTTGAACAGACAACGCCCCTCCCGGTAACGCGAGGGGCGTTGTGGTTTTGGCAGCTGCTTACTTCAGGCCGTGGCTGACGCTGTTGACCAGGGTGCCCTGGGCGTCGTCACCGCTGAACTCCCAGAAGAACGCGCCGCCCAAGCCTTGGGCTTTGACGTAGGCCATCTTGCGGCCAAGCATCTCCGGTGTATCCACGCTCCAGAAGGTGTTGCCGTCGTACAGCCAGGTGGCCTGCGCGACCGGGTCGGTGTACACCGGCCAGCCGAGGTTCTTGAGCACCTTCCATTCCTCGATGCCGGTCTCGTACTTGCCAGGCGCTGGTCGCCCGTTCTGGTACAGGCCATTGTTGGTACGCGTAACCTTGGTCCAGCCACGGCCGTAGAAGCCGACGCCGAGGTTCAACTTGGCCGCAGGCACGCCGCGTTGCAGATAGGCCTCGATGGCGTCGTTGCTGTTGTACAGCGCGGCGTCACCGGTTGAAGGATCTGCCGGGGAGTGGAACAGGGCGGTGTGGTGGTTGGTGGTGCCGGCCCAGGCGCCATGGAAGTCGTAAGTCATCACGTTGATGAAATCCAGATGGCGGTGATAGGCGGCAGGGTCGGTTGGTCGGATCTTGTCGATGCCGGCACCCACCGCCACGGTCAGCAGCAGGCCCGGACGTACCGCGTCCAGCTGGCGGCGGAACTCGGCCAGCAGGGCGGTGAAGTTGTCGCGGTCGGCCGGTGTGCCGCAGCCCAGGCCGCAGGCGGCCGGGTATTCCCAGTCGATGTCGATGCCATCGAACACGCCCGCCGCAACGCCGTTGCCGCCGGCATGGTCGGTGAACGGCAGGTTGCCCCTGATATACGCATCAATGCAGGAGGCGACAAAGGCCTGGCGGTTCTCTGCACGCGCGGCGCTGGAGAAGCCGCGTGACCAGGTCCAGCCGCCCAGCGAAATCAGCGTTTTCAGTTGTGGGTGCTTGGCCTTGAGTTGCTTTAACTGGTTCCAGTTGCCGCGCAGTGGTTGGTTCCACTGGTCGGCGACACCGCTGACGCTTTCGCTGGCGCCAAAGCTGCGGGTGTAGTCGGCATAGGCATCGCCGCCAGCACCGCTGGCCGGATCAGCGGCCTGGGTGATGCCAACTTCGCAGCGGTTGTTGCGGACGTTGCCGAAGGCGTAGTTGATGTGGGTCAGGCGTGCCGCCGAACCGCTGCTGTCGATGTTCTTGACCCGGTAATTGCGGTCATAGATGCCCCATTGGGTGAAGTAGCCGATCACCCGCTTGCTAGGGGTGCTCGGCTCGCCTGGATCACCTCCGCCAGTGTCCTCGGGCGGCGTACTGGTGCTGACCGCGGAGCTGAGGGCGGAGGCGTTGCCTGCTTTGTCGCGGGCGCGTACGGCATAGCGATAGCTGGTAGCTGGGGTCAGCGCGGTATCGGTATGCAGGGTGCTGGCAATCGAGGCGATCTGCATGCCGTCACGATACAGGTCATAGGCGGCGATGCCACTGCCGCCGGGATTGTCGCTGGCGGCGTTCCAGCGCAACGCAATGCTGGTCGGGGTGAGTGCTTGCACGCTGAGCCCGTCTGGGATCGAGGGTGCGGTGCTGTCCTTGTCCGGCGTGGCGACAGTCACGCTGACCGTGGCCGAGGTGGTGCTGGCATTGCGGTCATCGGTGGCGATGGCGCTGAGCAGGTAGTTGCCTGCTGCGGCGTTATGCCAGGCGAGGTTGTAAGGGGCGCTGCTGACGCTGCCCACGGAATGGCCGTTGCGGAAGAACTCGACCTTGCGGATGCTGCCGTCGCTGTCGGTCGCAGCAGCACTGAAGGTGATGGTGCTGCCGGCGCTGAACGTGCTGCCCGTGCTGGGTGAGGTCAGGCGGACCTGCGGCGGCTGGTTGGCGGCCGGCGTGCCGTCATCGCAGCGGCCCAGGTTGTCGTAATAGTGGCGGCCAGCTGGATGATCGGGTGGCGCGTTCCAGATGGTCTGGCGTGCCTGGTACAGCACGCCGTCCTTTTGCAAGGTGTCGCCGGGCTGGTAGATGGTCGTTCCCAGCCAGGGTTTTACCCCCGCGCAGTTGGCTGCCTGAGCCGTCGGTAGGACGCTGGTTGAAGCGAATACCAGGGCCAGTGCCCAGCCCAGCCGAGCGCTGTGGCTGGGCTGGCGGGTGTATCGGGGCCGGAAAGGGCCTGCGGGATGGTCCTTCATGGTGGGTCTCCTTCTGCGGTTGGCGGGTGCTTTTTCCGTTGGTCGTGCGGTGTTTTGGGGCACGCCTTCGGCGCGGCGGACGCGGTTGCGCCCGGCCTTGGGGCGGCGGGGAATGCTTGCTGGGCCCGGATCTGGGTCGCTGAACCGGCACGCAGGTGCCGGCTGATTGAGGATAACGTTGTCAAAATCGATGCTGCGGTTTGCCCTGCGCAGTGGGCTGTCGGTGTGAACCGCGTCATCCTTGAGGACTTCCAGTAGCCCGGGCGCTGAGGCTTGGGGCGGCCGAGTCCGGTACAATCGCGGGCCGATTCCCACCATGGTCTCCCGGACATGATCGTCCTCGAGGGCGCAGCTGCCCTTTCGCCGTTCCGCCGCGAACGTCTTGAATCCCGCCTGCAGTCCATTGCCGCCGATCTGCGCATCACCGGTGCCTGGCACGTCTATTTCACCCAAGCTGCCGATGCCGGCGCGGTCGACCTGACCACGCTGGGTCGCATCCTGCAGGGCCAGCCACAGGCCGCCGAGCGCGCCGAAGGCGCAATCTCGCGCTACGTGGTGCCGCGCCTGGGCACGCTGTCGCCGTGGTCGAGCAAGGCCACCGAGCTGGTACGCGGTGCCGGCCTGCCGATCCAGCGCGTCGAGCGCGGTACCCGCATCGACCTGAGCGGTTGGCCGACTGATCCGGCGCAGCAGGCCGCGTTGGCCAAGCTGCTGCACGATCCGATGACCCAGTCGCTGCTGGCCGACATCGAGCAGGCCCAGGCGCTGTTCAACCACGTCGGCCGCGGCAGCCTGGAGCGCATCGCGCTGGACGACCTGGAAGGCGCCAACAAGCGCCTCGGTCTGGCCCTGGCCGATGACGAGATCGATTACCTGCGCCAGCGTTACAGCGAACTTGGTCGTGATCCGTCCGACGTCGAACTGATGATGTTCGCGCAGGCCAACTCCGAGCATTGCCGGCACAAGATCTTCAACGCCAGCTGGACCATCGATGGCAACGAGCAGGAACGCTCGCTGTTCAAGATGATCAAGCACACCCACCAGCAGACCCCGCAGCACACGCTTAGCGCGTACAGCGACAATGCGGCGGTGGTGGCAGGTGAGCCGGCTGCGCGCTATCGCCCGGACCCGGCCACCGGCAAATACCGCAGCGAAGCGGAGCTGCCCAGTGCCTTCCAGATCAAGGTGGAAACGCATAACCACCCGACCGCGATCGCGCCATTCCCGGGTGCCGCAACCGGCGCCGGCGGTGAAATCCGCGACGAAGGCGCCACCGGCCGTGGTGGCAAGCCCAAGGCTGGCCTGACCGGTTTCTCGGTCTCGCACCTGCGCATCCCGACCCTGCCGCAGCCGTGGGAAGCGCCGCGCGCGCTGAACCCGCGCATGGCGCCGGCCTTGGACATCATGCTCGACGGCCCGCTCGGCGGCGCCGCGTTCAACAACGAATTCGGCCGCCCGAACCTGCTCGGTTACTTCCGTAGCTTCGAGCTGCCGGAAGACGGCATCACCCGCGCCTACGACAAGCCGATCATGTTGGCTGGCGGCCTGGGCGCGATTGATCGCGTGCAGGTCGACAAGCTGCAACTGCAGGCTGGCGACGCGGTGATCGTGCTCGGCGGCCCGGCCATGTTGATTGGCCTGGGCGGCGGTGCGGCCTCGTCGGTGGCCTCGGGCGAAAGCGCCGAAGACCTCGACTTCGCCAGCGTGCAGCGCGACAACCCGGAAATGGAACGCCGCTGCCAGGAAGTGATCGACCGTTGCGTGGCCATGGGCAGCAACAACCCGATCAAGTTCTTCCATGACGTCGGCGCCGGTGGCCTGTCCAACGCCATTCCGGAACTGCTGCACGACTCCAATGTGGGCGGCGTGATCGACCTGGGCAAGGTGCCCACCGACGATCCCTCGCTGTCGCCGTTGGAACTGTGGTGCAACGAGTCGCAGGAACGTTATGTACTCGGCGTGGCGCAGGAGCGTCTGGCCGAATTCGCCGCCATCTGCGCGCGCGAACGCTGCCCGTTCGCCGCCGTTGGTGTTGCAACCAGTGAAGAACACCTGGTCGTGGCCTATGGCGCGACCCCGGGCAACACCCCGGCTGATGCGCCGATCGATCTGCCGATGGACGTGCTGTTCGGCAAGGCGCCGAAGATGCACCGCGATGCCGTGCATCCGCCGGCACCACGCTGGCCGTCGCTGAAGACGGCCGGCATCGATCTGCATGACGCCGGTCTGCGTGTGCTGGCACACCCGACCGTGGCCTCGAAGAGCTTCCTGGTCACCATCGGCGACCGCAGCGTGGGTGGTTTGACTGCGCGCGAGCAGATGATCGGCCCGTGGCAGCTGCCGATGGCGGACGTCGCGATCACCCTGGCTGGGTTTGATACCTATGCCGGCGAAGCGATGTCGCTGGGTGAGCGCACGCCGCTGGCACTGTTGAACGCTGCTGCATCGGCGCGCATGGCGGTGGGCGAAGCCATCACCAACCTGTGCGCTGCACCGGTGACCGCGCTGGATACTGTCAAGCTCTCCGCCAACTGGATGGCCGCCTGCGGCCACAACGGCGAAGACGCGCTGCTGTACGACGCAGTCAAGGCCGTCGGCATGGAGTTGTGCCCGCAGCTGGATATCAGCATCCCGGTGGGCAAGGACTCGCTGTCGATGCAGGCGCAGTGGCAGGCCGATGGCCAGGCCGAGAAGTCGGTGTCGCCGGTATCGCTGGTGATCACCGCGTTCGCCCCGGTCAGCGATGCCCGCCAGCAGCTCACGCCGCTGCTCGACCGCGAAACCGAAAGCGAGTTGTGGCTGATTGGCCTGGGCGCTGGCAAGCAGCGTCTGGGCGGTTCGATCCTGGCGCAGACCCAGGCCGATCACAGCGCGCTGCCGGCATTCGCCGGTGAAGTGCCGGATCTGGACGACCCGCAACGTCTGCGCGCGTTCTTTGAACTGATCTGCGATGCACGTGAATCCGGCCTGTTGCTGGCTTACCACGACCGCAGCGACGGCGGTGCTTTCGCTGCACTGTGCGAAATGGCATTCGCCTCGCGCATGGGCCTGGACATCGTGCTTGATGCCTGGGGCGATGATCCGTTCCGCAGCCTGTTCAACGAAGAGCTGGGCGCCGTGGTGCAGATCGCCAAGGAAGACCGCGCTGCGTTTGCCGATCTGGTCGAACGCCACGCACTGACCGAATGTGCACAGCGCATCGCCCGCCCGACCACCGCACCGGTGGTACGCGTGCAGCTGGCCGGCGACAGCGTGGTGGAATGGCGCTGGGAAGAATTGTTCGATGCCTGGTGGTCGGTCACCCACGCCATGCAGAAGCTGCGTGACAACCCGGATGCGGCTGATCAGGAACGCGCCATCGCGCGCAACTTCAACGCCCCGGGCCTGAAGCCGAAGCTGGCATTCGATCCGGCCGACGATGTCGCCGCACCGTTCATTGCCAGTGGCCCACGACCGAAGGTAGCGATCCTGCGCGAGCAGGGCGTCAACGGCCAGATCGAAATGGCCAACATCTTCGAGCGCGTTGGCTTCGACGCCTACGACGTGCACATGAGCGACCTGATCGAAGGCCGCGTGCAGCTGAGCGACTTCCGCGGCATCGCTGCCTGCGGCGGTTTCAGCTACGGCGACGTGCTGGGCGCAGGCCGCGGCTGGGCAACCTCCATCCTCGAGCGTCCGGTACTGCGTGAGGCCTTCGCGGCCTTCTTCGCGCGCCCGGATACCTTCGCGCTGGGCGTGTGCAACGGTTGCCAGATGATGAGCCAGCTCAAGGACATCATTCCCGGTGCCGAACACTGGCCGAAGTTCCTGCGCAATGCCGGCGAGCAGTTCGAAGCACGTACCGCATTGCTGGAGATCGTCGAGTCGCCGTCGATCCTGCTGCGTGGCATGGCCGGCTCGCGCCTGCCGGTTGCGGTGGCACACGGCGAAGGCCGCGCCGAGTTCGACAGCGCGGTAGACCAGGCCGCTGCCAGCATCTCGCTGCGCTACGTCGATGGTGACGGCCGCGTGGCCACCCAGTACCCGCTGAATCCGAACGGTTCGCCTGATGGCATCACCGGCCTGACCACCACCGATGGCCGCGTCACCATCCTGATGCCGCACCCGGAGCGTACTCCGCGCAGCATCAACCTGAGCTGGGCGCCGAGCAGCTGGGGCGAAGATTCGCCGTGGCTGCGGATGTTCCGCAACGCGCGAGTATGGTGCGGCTGAGCAGGTAAGGAAGCAGAAGCTTCATTGCTGCACATTGAAGTTTGAAGAAGCCCGCAGGCCAAGGTCTGCGGGCTTTTTTTATTCTGCAGTGCCGATTTGTAACCCGTCGCCCGGCTGTATCCGAAAGCCGAAGAGCTTCGTAAGGGTCTCGATTGGGAGCGCCGCAGCCACAGGCATCCTGCGGTTCGAGTGAATCATCGTCTTGTGACCGCTCTGGCGAGCATCACGCTGAGCCTCTGTCGGCAAGGCGCGGCAGAGACTTGACGTTTCCGTGAGATCTATCTGGTCGTTTCGCGCTTCGGCCGGTGGCAATTGGCGCAACTGACCTTGCTGCAATGCAACTGTTCCCCTCTTTTAAGGAAGATGAATCCATTTGTTTCGTGGGCGCGTTGAGATCAGCTAAAGGCCCGCAGCCCAAGGCCTGCGGGAAGCTTAACGCCTTCATCTTCCGCGGAGCTGAAATCGATACCTCAGCGCGCAGTCGCGACTAGGCAACTGTTTCAGAAGTAATTTTTTTGAAGATCTCACTAAATTGAGAGATTTGTGGAGTTCCTCACAAAACTTGTTTTCAAGCCAAATATTTGACGAATCATGAATCGTCGATTAAGACTCCATCCATCCCGTAGTCACCCGACAGGTATGGAGTTAGGGGGGTAGACCACGACAGGCGTGAGCCTCACGTGCCCAGCTGTACCGGGACCGGGACCACAACACCACAGGGGGATCGCAGGGCACGTACGGCTCAGCGATGGCGCGTTTCTGCAAGGAAAAAACCCGTCCACTTGAGGAGCAGCAGCGATGAACCGGATCTACCGCAAGGTATGGAACAAGGCATTGGGGCAGTTGGTGGTGGCGTCGGAGTTGGCATCGTCCAGCTCGGCCGGTGTGGTCATGGATGAGCGGCATAGCGCCGGGTTGCGCCTGCAAGCCTTGTCGGTTGCCGTTGCGTTGGGTCTAGGAGCAGGTGCCTGGGTAACCGCGGCACAGGCACAGTCGGTGGAAGTGGGCGGCAACGCGCAGTGCATCGTGCTCGGCAGTGCGACCCTGGTGGATTGCGCCATCGCCAGCAGCGCCGATGCCTCGGGTACGAATGCAGTCGCCATTGGCGCTGGAACGGTGGCCTCTGCCGCTGGCAGTGTGGCACTGGGTGCAGGCTCCATCGCTGATCGCGCCAATACGGTGTCGGTCGGTTCGGCTGGAAACGAGCGTCAGATCAGCAATGTTGCCGCCGGTACCGCCGGTACCGATGCGGTGAACCTCGATCAACTCAATGCAGCTGCAGACGGCGCGCTGTTAGCCGGTCGCTACTTCAAGGCCAATGGCGCTGCCGATGGCAGCGATGATGCGGTGGCCAGTGGTGAGGGTGCGATGGCTGCGGGTGTTGGCTCGCTGGCAAGCGGCGTGGAAAGCACCGCGGTGGGTAGCTACAACGTGGCCGCTGGCGACTACTCCAGCGCGGTTGGTTATGTGAATACCGCCAACGGCGAGAACAGTTCGGCAGTTGGCAATTTCAACCAGGTTGATGGCGCCAACAGCAGCGCCTTCGGCTCCGGCAATCTGGTGGACGGTGCCAACGCGATTGCGCTGGGCAGCAACAGCATCGCCAGCGGCGAAGGCAGTGTGGTGATTGGTGACGGCGCCTATGCGGCAGCCGATGACGCCACTGCAGTGGGTTCGCGCAGTGTGGCCAGCGAGCAGGGCAGCACGGCCGTTGGCAGTGATGCTGAAGCCTCGGGTGCCTTTGCAACCGCGCAGGGCAGTCAAGCGCTCGCCTCCGGGCAGCAGGCAACGGCCAACGGTTTCCGTGCCGATGCCAGTGGTCGCGGCACCACCGCGCTTGGTGCCTACAGCTCAGCCTCTGGTGACCTCGCTTCCGCAGTGGGTTATGGCGCTGACGCCAGTGGCGACTACGGTGTTGCGATGGGCCTGGGCGCTTCCGCCTCGGCTACCAGCACCACGGCCGTAGGCGAATCGGCTATCGCTTCGGGTGAAGAATCCACTGCGGTTGGTGGCACCACCTTCGGTGGCTTCATCAGCACCGAGGCGTCGGGCACCGGCGCGTCGGCATTTGGCAACGGTGCGTGGGCGATAGGTGAGTACGCCACCGCGATTGGCTTCAACAGCTGGGCCGACGCCGACAACTCCACCGCGCTCGGTCAAAGCGCCACCGCTGCTGCAGTCAACAGCGTCGCCATCGGTGCCAATTCCTGGGCCGATCGCGAGAACAGCGTGTCGGTAGGTGATGTCGGCAGCGAACGGCAGATCACCAATGTCGCTGCCGGCACCGAAGACACCGACGCGGTGAACAAGTCGCAGCTGGACGAAGTCGCAGCGGTTGCTGAAAACACCAGAAAATATTTCAAGGCAAGCAGTAGCGCCGACAGTGATGCCGGTGCGTATGCGGAAGGCGACGCAGCGACGGCGGCGGGTGAAGCCAGCAATGCGATCGGCAATGGCGCTTCGGCCTATGGCAACGGTGCCAATGCTGTCGCCAACGGTGCAACTGCAGTCGGCATGAACGCCTTGGCCACTGGCCAGAACAGTGCCGCGTTTGGCCAGAACGCCGAGGCCACCGGTCCAGCAGCAGTCGCCGTGGGTGGCAATGCAGTCGATGCCGATGGCAATCCCTTGATCACCTTTGGCGGACAGCCGGTAACGACCGGTGCGACCAGCGCCGGTCTCGGCGGTACCGCGCTTGGTGCCAGTGCCAGTGCGGAAGGCTTCGCCGCCACCGCCGCTGGTCTTGGCGCCTTCGCGCAGGGCGCGCAGTCCTCCGCATTTGGTGCGGTAGCCAATGCAACCGGCGACTACAGCACGTCGGTAGGTAGCCAGAGTGCAGCGTCGGGCACCAGCAGCGTCGCAGTCGGTGGCCCGATCGATCTCATCCCGGGGCTGGGTTTCTTCGTTGATACACAGGCCAGTGGCGAAGCGTCCACGGCGCTGGGTGCTGGCGCGATTGCCTCCGGGGACTATGCGCTGGCATCAGGCGCACTGAGCGAAGCCGCAGGGGCGGAAAGCACCGCTGTCGGCTACTTCGCCTATGCGGCCGGCGACAACGCCAGTGCACTGGGCGCGGAGAGTTGGGCCAGCGGCGCCAACAGCACGGCAGTAGGCTTCTACAGCACCAGCCTTGGCGCAGACAGCACCGCGCTGGGTGCGAACGCCACCGCCCGCGCCGCCAACAGTGTTGCCTTGGGCGCGAATTCGCTGGCAGATCGTGCCAACAGCGTGTCGGTTGGGGCCGAAGGCGCCGAGCGGCAGATCACCAATGTTGCTGCCGGTACCGAAGGCAGTGACGCGGTCAATGTCGACCAGCTCAATGCCGTGGCTGATGGCGCGGAGTTGACCGCGCGCTACTTCAAGGCCAATGGCGCTGCCGATGGCAGTGACGACGCGGTGGCAAGCGGCGATGGTGCAACCGCCGCCGGTGTGGGTTCGCTGGCCAGCGGTGCGCAGAGCACCGCAGTTGGCAGCTACAACGTTGCTGCCGGTGATTACTCCAGCGCGGTTGGTTATGTGAACACCGCCAATGGCACGAACAGCTCAGCGGTAGGCAACTTCAACCAGGTGGACGGCGAAAACAGCAGTGCGTTCGGCATGGCCAACCTGGTCGATGGTGCCAATGCAATTGCCTTGGGCAGCAACAGCGTTGCCAGCGGTGACGGCAGTGTGGTGATCGGCGATGGCGCCTTGGCTGATGCAGACGATGCAGTTGCTATTGGCTCCGGAAGCGTTGCCAGTGGCGACAGCAGCAGTGCTTTGGGTGCAGGTGCGGAGGCCTCGGGTGCGTTCGCTACGGCACAAGGTACGCAGGCGGTCGCGTCCGGCCAGCAGGCGCTGGCCAGTGGCTTCCGCGCGGAGGCCAGTGGCCGCGGCACCACGGCGGTTGGCAGCTATGCCGTTGCCTCCGGCGACCTCGCCTCGGCGGTCGGTTATGGCGCGCAGGCCATTGGTGATTACGGCGTTGCGATGGGTTTGGCTGCAGAAGCATCCGGCGCCAGCACCACCGCAGTGGGTGAATCGGCGATTGCATCGGGTGAGGAGTCGACCGCAGTCGGCGGTACCACCTACGGCGGCTTGATCAGCACCGAGGCCTCGGGCACCGGAGCTGCGGCATTCGGCAATGGCGCCTGGGCCTTGGGTGAATATGCAACTGCAATTGGTTTCAACAGCTGGGCCGATGCGGACAACTCCACCGCACTGGGCCAGAGCGCCGTGGCCGAAGCGGTCAACAGTGTCGCCATCGGTGCCAACTCCTGGGCCGATCGTGAGAACAGCGTGTCGGTGGGTGATGTCGGCAGCGAGCGCCAGATCACCAACGTTGCCGCGGGTACCGAGGGTACCGATGCGGTCAACAAGAACCAGCTGGATGAAGTGGCTGCGGTGGCTGGAAACACCAGCAAGTACTTCACCGCAACCGGCAGCGCTGACAGCGATGCCGGCGCCTATGCAGAGGGCGACAACGCCACTGCCGCCGGTGAAGCCACCAATGCGATTGGCAGTGGTGCATCTGCCTTCGGCAGCGGCGCCAACGCTGTGGCTGATGGCGCAACCGCGGTCGGCATGAACGCCTTGGCCAGCGGCCAGAACGCAGCCGCGTTCGGCCAGAACGCGCAGGCGATGGGTCCGGGTGCGGTGGCCGTGGGCGGTAATGCGGTGGATGCGAACGGTGATCCGCTGATCAACGTGGGCGGTGCGCCGGTGCAGACTGGTGCCACCAGTGCCGGTGTCGGCGGAACCGCGCTCGGTGCCAGTGCCAATGCCGAGGGCTTTGCGGCCACCGCAACCGGTGTTGGTGCCTATGCCAAGGGCGATCAGTCCACCGCTAGCGGTGCGGTTGCCAATGCACTGGGCAATTACAGCACCGCCAGCGGCTCGCAGAGCTATGCAGAAGGTGTGGGTAGCACGGCAGTCGGCTACAACGCAGCTGCTTATGAAGATGGCAATGTCGCCGTCGGTCGCAACGCGTCGGCCTTGGGTGCGGGCAGCCTGGCTATCGGTGATGGTGCCGAAACCGGCTTTGGTTTGTTCGGTATCGGCGCGACCAATGCGGTAGCGATCGGCAGCGGCAGCTGGGCCTTTGGTGATGATGCAACTGCTGTCGGCGCCAATGCCTGGGCCTTCGGTCAGCAGAGCACCGCCATCGGCACCGGCGCCGAAGCCGGTTCCACCAATTCGGTGGCACTGGGTGCAGGCTCGATTGCTGGACGCGACAACACCGTGTCGGTGGGCGATGTGGGGGCCGAACGGCAGATCACCAATGTGGCTGCCGGTACTGAAGGAACCGATGCGGTCAATCTGGATCAGCTCAATACCGCAGCCGAAGGTGCACTACTGGCCGGACGCTACTTCAAGGCCAATGGTGCGGCCGATGGCAGTGACGATGCGGTCGCCAGCGGTGACGGCGCAACCGCCGCCGGTGTTGGCTCCGAGGCCTCCGGTGCACAGAGCACCGCCGTGGGTAGCTACAACGTCGCCGCCGGTGATTACTCCAGTGCCGTCGGCTATGTGAACACCGCCAACGGCAGCAACAGCTCGGCGTTCGGTAACTTCAACCAGGTGGACGGCGCCAACAGCAGCGCGTTCGGCTTCGCCAACCTGGTTGATGGTGACAATGCAATCGCACTGGGCAGCAACAGCGTGGCCAGCGGCGAAAGCGCCATCGTGATCGGCAACGGTGCCAGCGCCTTGGCCAGCGGCGCGGCTGCAATCGGTATGAATGCAGTGGCCAGCGGCCAGAACGCAGCAGCCTTCGGCCAGAACGCACAGGCCACCGGCCCGGGCGCAGTGGCTGTTGGTGGCAATGCGGTGGATGCCAATGGCGATCCGTTGATCACCTCCAATGGTCAGCCGGTGCAGACCGGTGCCACCAGTGCCGGTGTCGGTGGCACCGCGCTCGGTGCCAGTGCCAATGCCGAGGGCTTCGCCGCTACCGCTACCGGTGTCGGCGCGTGGGCGCAGGGCAATCAGTCGACCGCCAGCGGTGCAGTTGCCAATGCGGTGGGTAACTTCAGTACTGCCACCGGTTCGCAGAGCTACGCCGAGGGCGTGGGTACGACGGCGGTAGGCTACAACGCAGCCGCCTATGAAGACGGCAACGTCGCCGTCGGTCGTAATGCGTCGGCATTGGGCGAGGGCAGCTTGGCGATTGGTGATGGTGCCGAGACCGGCTTTGGTTTCTTCGGCATCGGTGCGACCAACGCGGTAGCGATTGGCAGCGGCAGCTGGGCGTTCGGTGATGATGCAACTGCGGTGGGCGCCAACGCCTGGGCCTTTGGTCAGCAGAGCACGGCCATCGGTACCGGTGCGGAAGCCGGCGCCACCAACTCGGTGGCGCTGGGTGCAGGCTCGATTGCCGGCCGCGCCAACACGGTGTCGGTGGGTGACGTAGGTGCCGAGCGGCAGATCACCAATGTTGCAGCCGGTACCGAGGGCACCGATGCGGTCAACAAGGACCAGCTGGATGAAGTAGCTGCAGTCGCGGCGGAAGGTCAGACCACGGCCAAGTACTTCAAGGCCACCGGCAGTGCCGACAGCGATGCCGGTGCGTATGCCGAAGGTGACAACGCCACGGCTTCCGGCGAAGCGACCAATGCCATCGGCAACGGTGCATCGGCTTACGGCAGCGGCGCCAATGCGCTGGCTGATGGCGCAACCGCAGTCGGCATGAACGCCTTGGCCAGCGGCCAGAATGCAGCCGCATTTGGCCAGAACGCACAGGCGATGGGACCGGGTGCGGTGGCCGTGGGCGGCAATGCGGTGGATGCGAACGGTGATCCGCTGATCAACGTGGGCGGTGCGCCGGTGCAGACCGGTGCCACCAGCGCCGGTGTTGGCGGTACCGCGCTCGGTGCCAGTGCCAATGCCGAAGGCTTTGCGGCAACGGCAACCGGCGTTGGTGCTTACGCCAAGGGCGATCAATCCACCGCCAGCGGTGCGGTGGCCAATGCACTGGGCAACTACAGCACCGCTACCGGGTCGCAGAGCTATGCCGAAGGTGCGGGCACCACCGCAGTCGGCTACAACGCAGCCGCCTATGAAGACGGCAACGTTGCGGTCGGCCGCAATGCCTCAGCTCTGGGCGAAGGCAGTCTGGCGATTGGTGATGGCGCCGAGACCGGCTTTGGCTTCTTCGGTATCGGTGCGACCAATGCGGTAGCCATTGGCAGCGGCAGCTGGGCGTTTGGCGATGACGCAACTGCAGTTGGTGCCAATGCCTGGGCAGTTGGCCAACGCACCACCGCGATTGGCATGGGCAGTGAGGCCAGTGGTGAGAACGCGGTGGCCTTGGGTTCCGGTTCGGTGGCCAGTCGTGACAATGCGGTGTCGGTTGGCGATGTAGGCGCAGAGCGTCAGATCACCAATGTCGCCGCCGGTACCGAAGCAACCGATGCGGTCAACAAGTCGCAGCTGGATGCTGTGGCTGGCGTTGCCGGGGAGACCAACAAGTACTTCCGCGCGACCGGCGATGGCGTGGCTACTGCCAGTGGTACCAATGCAGTCGCTTCGGGCTCGGCAGCGCTTGCCAGTGCCGAGCGCAGTACCGCGCTGGGCGCTTCCAGTACTGCCAGTGCCAATGGGGCAACCGCGGTGGGTGCGGATGCCGCAGCGAAGGCCAGCAACAGCACTGCACTCGGCCGGCAGACCTCGATCACCGCAGTCAATGGTGTCGCCATCGGCTACGGCGCGTTTGCCAGCAACGGAGTCAACAGCGTTGCTATCGGTGCTGGTGCCGGCGTCTCTGGTGCCAACTCGGTGGCCTTGGGCGCAGGCTCGCGTGCGGTGGAGGCCAATGTGGTGTCGGTGGGCGGTGGCACCGGGACCAATGGCCCGGCAACCCGTCGCATCGTCAATGTCGGTGCTGGGCGTATCGCTGAAGGCAGCAGCGATGCGGTGACCGGCGGCCAATTGCATGTCACCAACCAACGCGTCGGTGCGGTGGAAACCCGCGTTACCGACATTGATGGACGGATCGGCAGTATCGAAGGCGTAACCGCCAATGCGGTGACCTACGACGATGCCAGCCGCGACAAGCTGACCCTTGCAGGAGTCCAGGGAACCACGCTGGACAATGTGGCAGCCGGTGCCATCACTGCTGGCAGCATGCAGGCCATCAACGGCGGGCAGCTGTTCCAGTCACTGGGCAATATGGCCAGCTTCCTCGGCGGCGGTGCCGGCGTTGGCATGCAGGGTATGTTTGTAGCCCCGACCTATGTCATCCAGGGGGCCAGCTACAACAACGTGGGTGCAGCGTTGTCGGCGCTCGATGGTCAGGTCACCTCCCTCAACAACCGTATTGCCAGTAATGGGAATGGCAACGGCAACGGCAACGGCAATGGCAATGGCAACGGCAACGGCAATGGCAACGGCAACGGCAACGGCAACGGCAATGGCAATGGCAATGGCAATGGCAATGGGCCGCGAGAGGCGACTGCGGGCGGCGTAGCGCTGGGCGAGCAGGCCAAGGCCAACAGCGTGGCCGGCAGTGCGGTCGGCAACAACAGCTATGCACATGGCCCCAACGACACCGCGATAGGCAGCAACTCCCGCGTCAACGCCGACGGCAGCACCGCGGTAGGTGCCAATACCAGCATCGCAGCGGCGGCCACCAATGCGGTGGCGATGGGCGAAGGAGCTACCGTCAGTGTTGCCTCGGGTACGGCGATTGGTCAGGGCTCCAGCGTCACCGCAACCGGTGCGGTCGCCTTGGGGCAGGGGTCGATTGCCGATCGCGCCAACAGCGTGTCGGTCGGTAGCAGCGGCCACGAGCGGCAGATCACCAGTGTTGCTGCTGGTACGCAGGCCACCGATGCGGTCAACAAAGCGCAGTTGGATAGCGGGATCACTGCCGCCAATACCTATACCGATACCAAGTTCAGCGGCATGGCTGACAGCTTCGACATCTTCCGTGGCGATATCGACAAGCGTCTGCGTCATGTTGACCGCCGGCTTGATCGTCAAGGTGCGATGAGTGCGGCCATGTTGAACATGGCGACCAGCGCTGCGGGTGTACGCACGCAGAACCGGGTCGGCGTGGGTGTCGGTTACCAGGGCGGCGAATCGGCGCTGTCCGTGGGCTACCAACGCGCCATCAGTGAGCGCGCAACCATCACCTTGGGTGGTGCCTTCACCAGTGACGACAGCTCGGTGGGTGTGGGCGCCGGCTTCGGCTGGTAAGCGGTTGGGTTTTTGCCCCCGCCTGCTGCGGCGGGGGCTTCCAGGTTCATCGGTAGTGGCTGTGCTGCCCCCGCAGTACGGCTGTTGCGAGCCAGGACGGCAAAGCGATGCAGCGTTGAGTTCCATCCCTGTTCTATCAAGACGAGAGATCCGACATGAAGAAGAAGACCCAGCTTGGTTTGGCGATTGCCGGTGCCGTACTGATGGCTTCGATCGGTGTGCCTGCCGCATCTGCTGCAGAAATTGGACCTGCGAAAGTAATTGGCCTGAGTTCGTCCACGGTGGACAGCAGCGGTGGCTATCGGTTCGTGGTGAAGTACCGGGCCGGCACCAGCGAGCTGCGTGATGCGGCCACGCTCAACCGTGGTCTTGGCGCAGCGGCATCGCGTGCCGGCCTGGACCGGGCGGTGGCAAAGACTTCCCGGGCGGCTGCGCAGCCAGCGGTCCAGGCCGCGCTGCTGCGTCGGATGGGCGCGCCTGGCTGGAGTGTGGTCAAGACCTCGCGTGCGCTCAACGCGCAGGAGGCGGCCGACTTCGTCCGTGAGCTCAAGGCCAATCCAGCAGTGGAGCGTGCAGATATCGATCGCATGTACCAACGCATGGTCGACGTCGCACCGTCGATGGTCCCGACCGACCCGAATTACGCGCAGTACCAGTGGAACTTCTTCAATGCGACCTCGGGCGTACGTGCGCCGCAGGCCTGGGACATCTCGCAGGGCGAAGGTGTGGTGGTGGCGGTGATCGATACCGGCATTGTCCAGGGTAATCCGGACCTGCAGAACAATGTGATTCCCGGCTACGACATGATCAGCGACAAGCGCGTGTCGCGCCGCGACACCGATGCACGCGTGGCCGGTGGCTGGGATATGGGTGATTGGGTCGAAGCCAACTACTGCACCGGCTGGGCTACCGGTGGCTCGCACGCCGCCGATGTCAGTTCCTGGCATGGCAGCCACGTGTCCGGCACCATCGCCCAGGAAACCAACAACGGCAGAGGTCTGGCTGGCCTTGCCTACAAGGCCAAGGTAGTGCCGGTCCGCGTGCTTGGTTCCTGTGGTGGTTTTGGTAGCGATATTTCCGACGGCATCATCTGGGCCGCAGGTGGTGAAGTGCCTGGTTTGCCGCTCAACGCCAATCCTGCCGAAGTGATCAACATGAGCCTGGGCAGTGGTTCTCCCTCGGCCTGCCCGACCGAGTACCAGGAGGCCATCGATCTGGCCAACAGCAAGGGCGCCATCGTAGTGGTGGCTGCGGGCAACGACAACGCCAATGCCGCCACCTACACCATGTCATCCTGCAACAACGTGATCAGCGTCGGTGCTACCGGCATTGCCGGCGGACGCGCCTATTACTCCAATTACGGCCCCCGCGTGGACCTGTCGGCACCGGGCGGTGGTGGTGCAGGCGACGGCAATCCGAACGGTTACATCTGGCAGGTGATCAACGGTGGCAAGCAGGCACCGGAACCGACCAACTGGATCCTCGGCGGCATGGGCGGTACCTCGATGGCCTCGCCGCATGTGGCCGCTGCCGTGGCAATGGTGCAAAGCGTGGTCGACACGCCGCTGACCCTGAACCAGATGCGCGACCTGTTGAAAAAGACCGTCACGCCCTTCCCGGTAGCGATCCCGGCTTCCACCCCGATCGGCGCTGGCATCCTCAACATCAACGCTGCATTGGTAAAGGCGACCACGCCGCCATGTGATCCCAACGTGGAGCAATGCGGTCCGGACGCGACCGCTTTGGTGAACAAGGTCGCCGTGACCGGTATTGCCGGCAGCAGCGGCAGCGAGGCGGTGTACAGCTTCCAGGCCGAGGCCGGCAAGGTGCTGACCTTCATGACCTATGGCGGCAGCGGCGATGTGTCGGTGTATGTCCGCTACGACGCGGTGGCGAGCAGCACTACGTTCGACGCCAAGTCCACCCGCGCAGGTAACAGTGAAACGGTGCGCTTCAATACACCGCAGGCCGGGACTTACTACGTCACCCTGGTGGGGGCGAGCTCCTATAGCGGTGTGAGCTTGGTCGCCCGTCAGTAATTCTGACCATCTGCGCGACCTTGGAACCCCGGCGCTGCCGGGGTTCTTTTTGCCTGTAGTACGGGTTCATGTGCACGACCCGTGGGTGTGAACTGCTAAAGTTCAGCCAACACAGGAGGATTGCGTGAACGCGGTAGCCCACGACGCCCAACTTGCGCCATCACCTGCCGATCGCATCGTCACCGAACTGCTGTCGCAGGGGCGGCTGAAAGAGGCTGACCTGCAGCGTGCCCGTCAGCTGCAGGGTGAGTCCGGCGGCGACCTGCTGGTATTGCTGGCCCGGTTGGGGCTGGTGTCCGAGCGTGACCACGCCGAGGCCTGTGCCAAAGTACTGGGGCTGCGGCTGTTGGCCGCCCGCGAACTGCCCGAACACCCACCGGAATTGGTGGAAGGTGCCGAGCCGGTGCCGTTGCGCTTCCTGAAGCAGTTTCTGGTGCTGCCGCTGGGTGAACAGCGCGGCCGCATCCTGTTGTGGATGGCCGATCCACAGGACGGCTACGCAACCGATGCGATCCGCTTGGCTACCGGTTGCGAGGTTGCGCCGGTAGTTGGTGTGCGCAGCGAAGTGGATGAGCTGATCGAGCGCTGGTATGGGCAAGGCCGCACCGCGATGGGCACCATTCTGGAAACCACCGATGGTGAGCTGGCGCCGCTGGACGACATCGAGCATCTGCGTGACCTCGCGTCGGAAGCACCGGTCATCCGTCTGGTCAATCTGTTGATCCAGCGTGCGGTGGAACTGCGCGCATCGGATATCCACGTCGAGCCGTTCGAGAACCGCTTGAAGGTGCGTTATCGGGTTGATGGTGTGCTTGTCGATGGCGAGAGCCCGCCGGTCAATCTCACTGCGGCGGTGATCAGCCGCATCAAGATCATGGCCAAGCTCAATATCGCCGAACGCCGCCTGCCGCAGGATGGCCGCATCATGCTGCGGGTACAGGGCAAGGAACTGGACCTGCGCGTGAGCACCATGCCAACTGCACATGGCGAAAGTGTGGTGATGCGCCTGCTCGACCGCGAAGCGGTGGTGTTTGATTTCCAGCGGCTGGGTTTCAGCGAGGATTTCCTCCCGAAGTTCCGCAAGGTGTTGGAGCAGCCGCACGGCATCCTGTTGGTTACCGGCCCCACCGGCTCGGGCAAGACCACCACGCTATACACCGCGTTGAACCAGCTCAATACCGACAAGGTCAAGATCATCACCGTCGAAGACCCGGTGGAGTACCAGCTGGAAGGCATCAACCAGATCCAGGCCAAGCCGCAGATCGGGCTGGATTTCGCCAACGCCCTGCGCAGCATCGTGCGCCAGGACCCAGACATCATCATGATCGGCGAAATGCGCGATCTGGAAACCGCACGCATCGCCATCCAGTCCGCGCTTACCGGCCACCTGGTGCTGTCCACCCTGCATACCAACAACGCCGCTGGTGGTATTACCCGTTTGCTGGACATGGGCGTGGAAGACTACCTGCTCACGTCCACCATCAACGGCATCCTTGCCCAGCGTCTGGTGCGCAGGTTGGAGCCGACCCATGCGCAGCGCTACCGTGCGTCGGACGAAGAAGTGGAGCGCTTTGGTCTGCGCCGCTTCCAGCCGCAAGGCGATATCCATCTGTACCGCGCACAGCCCTCGGCACAGGCGCCCACCGGTTACCTGGGCCGCACCACCATCGTCGAGTTCCTGGTGATGGACGATTCCTTGCGCAACGCAGTGATGCGCAAGGCGGGCATGGGCGAGATCGAACAGCTCGCGCGCAAGGCCGGCATGCGCACCATGTACGAAGACGGCATCGGCAAGGCCCTGCGCGGTGAGACCACGCTGGAAGAAGTATTGCGGGTGACGGAGGACGCATGAGCCATTACGTTCATCCGGAGCGGAAGCACTGATGCCGCGGTACCGTTACAAGGCACTGGATGCCCGCGGCGACCTGCTCGAAGGGCAAATGGATGCGGCCAACGAAGGCGAGGTGATCGCGCGCCTGCAGGAGCAGGGTCATCTGCCGGTGGAAGCCAGGCCGGCAACCGGCTCGGCATTCGAGGGTGGCGGTTGGAAGCAATGGCGGCAACGTCCGTTTGCCGGTGCCACCCTGGTCCAGTTCACCCAGCAGCTGGCAACCCTGTTGAGCGCCGGGCAGCCCTTGGACCGGGCCTTGTCGATCCTGATGGAAACACCGGAAGACCAGCGCTCGCAACGGGTGATTGCCGACATCCGCGACAGCGTACGTGGCGGCGCGCCGTTGTCGCAGGCATTGGAGCGCCAGCACGGCCTGTTCTCGCGGCTCTACGTGAACATGGTGCGCGCGGGCGAGGCTGGCGGCAGCCTGCACGAAACCCTGCAGCGCCTGGCCGACTATCTGGAGCGCAGTCAGGAACTGAAAGGGCGGGTCATCAACGCCCTGATCTATCCGGCCATCCTGCTGGTGGTGGTAGGTCTGGCCCTGTTGTTCCTGCTTGGCTATGTGGTGCCGCAGTTCTCGCTGATGTACCAAAGTCTCGATGTGACCCTGCCGTGGTTTACCCGCGTGGTGCTGGAAGTCGGCTTGCTGGTCCGCAAGGGCTGGTTGGTCTTTATCGTGGTGCCTGCGCTGTTGCTGCTTTGGGTTGAACGCAAACGCCGCGATCCGGTATTCCGCCTGGGCTTTGATACCTGGCTGTTGAAGCGGCCGATGATTGGTGGGCTGGTTGCCAAGCTGGAGAGCGCGCGGCTTGCGCGCACGCTTGGCACCTTGCTGCGCAATGGTGTGCCGTTGCTGGCTGGGCTGGGTATTGCCCGCAACGTGCTTGGCAACCGCGCCTTGGTCGCTGACGTGAGTGAAGCCGCCGAGGCAGTGAAAAACGGTGCCGGGCTGGCCTCGTCGTTGGGCCGCAATGGGCGCTTCCCGCGCCTGGCCCTGCAGATGATCCAGGTTGGCGAGGAATCCGGCACGCTGGAAAGCATGTTGCTCAAGACCGCCGATACGTTTGAGCAGGAAACTGCCCGCGCCATCGACCGCATGTTGGCGGCCTTGGTGCCGGTGATCACCTTGTTGTTGGCGTCGGTGGTAGGCATGGTCATCATCGCGGTACTGGTGCCGCTGTATGACCTGACCAATGCCATTGGTTAATCCCTGAGTTTTTGCGAAGGATGAAGAAATGAGGCGAACCCTGAAACAACCCATGTCGCGCGCAGGCCAGGCCGGCATGAGCTTGTTGGAAATCATCATCGTCATCGTGCTGATCGGCGCAGTGCTGACCTTGGTCGGCAGTCGCGTGCTGGGCGGCGCCGATCGTGGCAAGGCCAACCTCGGCAAGACCCAGATCCAGACCCTGGCGAGCAAGGTGGAAAACTACAAGCTCGACACCGGCCGTCTGCCGACCAAGTTGGAAGATCTGTCGACGCAGCCTGCAGGCGTACCGGGCTGGCTGGGCCCGTATTCCAAGCCGGCCGAGTTCAATGATCCGTGGGGCAATCCGGTGCAGTACCGGGTGCCGGGCGAGGGGCGTCCGTTTGATCTGATCAGCCTGGGCGCCGACGGCCAGCCCGGTGGTGAAAGTTACAACGCCGATATCCGCTACGAATAAGCCTTGATGGTCGCGCCGCGTTTTCCGCTCCCGCTTGCCGCCGTGCGTGTAGTACCTGCGCGGCGCAGTGCAATGCGCGGCATGTCCTTGCTGGAGATGGTGCTGGTACTGGCGCTGGTGGCCGCGCTGGCTTTGATGGCGGCGATGGCGATGAGCGGCGGCATGGATGGCATGCGGCTGCGTTCGGCCGGCAAGGCCTTGGCGGCCGAGTTGCGTTACACCCGCACCCGCGCGATCAGCACCGGCGTCGTCCAGCAATTGCAGATCAACCCGGGCAGTCGGCGCTGGCAGGGCGCGGATGGTCATCATGGCGAGCTGCCGCAGGCGCTGACGGTGAGCTTCATCGGTGCCGGTCAATTGCAGGCGCGCAGGGACGAAGGTGTCATACGTTTCTTTGAGGATGGCGCCTCCAGCGGTGGCCGCATCGAACTGCGTGCAGGCGATGCGGTGTGGCGTATCGATGTGGCGTGGATCACCGGCGAGGTCAAGGCCGGCCCGCTGCGCGAGGGCGCTGGATGAAGCGCCAACGCGGTTATTCACTGATTGAAGTGATTGTCGCCTTCGCCTTGCTGGCCTTGGCGATGACGCTGTTGTTGGGCAGTCTGTCTGGTGCCGCGCGCCAGGTCAGCTTGGCTGATGGCTATGGTCGCGCTGCCTTGCACGCGCAGTCGTTGCTTGCATTGGCCGGCGTCGAGGCGCCGTTGAGCGCTGGTCGCCAGCAGGGCGAGTGGGAACAGGGCCGCTATCACTGGAGTCTGCAGGTCTCGCCTTATGTGGAGCCACGCCAGCAACAGGCGCGGCTATGGTTGCTGGATCTGCAGGTACGCTGGGGCGAGAGTGCGCAGGAACAACTGCGTTGGCGCACGCTGCGGCTGCGTGGCAACGCGCCGCTGGAGGCACCGCCATGAAGCGTTCACTGCGCCCATGGCGTCCAAGGCGTATGAGCGGCTTCACCTTGATCGAGGTGCTGCTGGCCACTGTGTTGCTTGCCGCCGGCATGGCGCTGGCATTCGCCGCGGTGCGTTCGACGCTGGCCATCAGCAGCCGTGGTGAGGCGATTGCCAGTGGCAATGAGCGCATGCGTGCGGTCGAAGGTTTCCTGCGCAGGCGTCTGGTTTCGGCGATGCCATTGCCTTTGCAACGAGATGCGCTGAGTGGCAACGCCAAGGTGTTTTCCGGCACGCCGCAACAGCTGCAGTTTGTCGCCAACGTGCCGAATTATCTGGGCCGCGGCGGTCCCTATCTGCACACGCTTGAGGTCAGCGGCAGCGCTGACAAGCAGGAGCTGCGGATTGGCCTGACCCTGCTGCAGAACGGTGAGCTGCTGGAGGAGAACCCGCCGCGCGGCAGTGAGTTGCTGGCCGACGATCTCAAACAGGTGAAGCTGCGCTATCGCGGCCCCGACCCGAACACCGGCGCAATGGGCCGTTGGCAAGACAGCTGGGATTCGCCGGGTCGCATGCCGGCCTTGGTCTCCATCGAGATCACCCCCGCACGTGGCCCCGCGTGGCCGCCACTGGTCGTCGCATTGCCACAGCACGGCGCCGCCGGGAGCTGGCGATGAAGATGCGCGGTGCGGCCCTGGTGTTGGTGCTGTGGGTGGTGGCGCTGTTGACCACCACCATCGCTGCGTTCGCCCTGACTGCGCGGGTCGAACACCTGCAGGGTCGGGTGACCGGTGACCTGGCCGGTGGCGAACAGATCGCCCATGCCGGCATTGACTACGCGCTGTCGCGGATGCGTGCCACGCCCACCCAGCCCAGCTGGCACCCCGACGGGCGCCCTTACCGCTGGCAGTTTGACGGCCATGCGGTGGAGCTGCGTATCGTTGATGAGGCCGGCAAGGTTGATCTGAACAAGGCCGATCTGGACCTGCTGCAAGGCCTGCTACGTGCAATCAATGTGGCCCCGGACAAAGCGGCACGGCTGGCTGGGGCCATCGTTGATTGGCGTGACGTCGATTCGCTGCTGCAGGTCTCCGGCGGCGCGGAAACCGCCGATTATCAGGCCGCTGGCCTGCCCTACGGCGCCAAGAACGCGCCGTTTGACAGCATCAGCGAGTTGCAACGCGTTCTCGGCATGGAACCCGCACTTTACGCACGGTTGGCACCGCTGGTGACGGTGTACGGTAGCGGCCGGCCCAGCCCGCGTTTCGCTCCGGCACCGGTGCTGACCGCGATGGGGATGGATGCGGTGTTGATCATGGCCCAACGCGAACGTGAAGACGGCAGTGCCGGGATGGGCGAAACTTCACCCATGGGGGGCGACACCGGCACATATAGTGTCGAAAGCAAGGTGCAGCTGCTGGCCGAGCGGCAAGCGGTGACCCGCGCCGTGGTCCGTCTTAATCCCGGTGCTATGGCCGGTGCGCCGTATACGGTGCTGCAGTGGGAACAGGGAGCGATGTCTAGATGACGGGGTTGCGTGAACGACTGGGGCAGGTGAGTGCACGCATCGTGCCGGGTGCCGGTGGCTTCTGGGCGTGGTGGTCGCAGGCGTTGCTGTCCTGGCTGCCTGCGCGTTGGCGGGCACTGCTTGGTGTCTCCGATGCGCGCTTGCTGCTGGAGCTTGTCGACGCGCAGCTGACGGTGTCGCTGTTGCAGGGCGGCCAGCGGCAGCTGCTGCAGGCGTTGCCCATCGGCGCGACACCCGATGCGGTGGACGCGGCCTTGCCTCCGCGCGCTGTTGGTCTGCCGCGTTTCGGGCTGTTGTCGGCCAGCGCGGTACTGCGCAAGCCGCTGCGCATGCCTGCTGCGGCCGAGCCGCGCCTGCGCGAAGTGCTGGGCTTCGAGATAGACCGGCAAACTCCTTTCAGTACCTCGCAGGTCTACTACGACGTGCGCCTGTTGCAGCGTCGGGCTGATGGCCAATTGGATACCGAACTGGTGGTTGCGCCGCGGCCACTGGTGGACGCGTTGCTGGGCCCGGGTGAGGCGTGGCAGCAGCAGCTTGATGGTGTGGATGCAGTTGCTGCGGACGGTCAGCCCTTGGGCGTGAATCTGTTGCCGCCGGCGATGCGTCGGCAACGACATGATCCGATGCGCCGACTCAACCGCCTGCTGTTGATCACAGGCCTGGCGATGATGGTGCTGGCTGCCTGGCAGTTGCTGGACAACCGCCGCGCCGCTGCCGCACAGCTGTCGGCGCAGGTGGATGCCGCCGCAGTGCGCGCGCGTGCAGTCGCAGCGCAGCGGCAGCAATTGCAGGATCTGGTCGATGGCCAGCAGTTCTTTGCTGCGCAACGTGCCCAGCAGGCATCTGCCACCGAGATCATCAACGAGCTCAGTCAGCGGTTGGGCGATGACACCTCGCTGGAGAAGCTTTCGATCGAAGGCGGGCGCATGCAGTTGATCGGCATGAGCAGCAGTGCGTCCTCGCTGGTCTCCAAGCTGGAGGGCTCCACCCTGTGGAAGACGCCGTCATTGACCGGCGTGCTGCAGGCCGGTCAAGGCGCCGGGCGCGAGCGCTTTACCTTGACCGCTGAACTGCGCGGCCCCAACCAGGAGGCTGCCGATGGCACCGCACCCCGCGCGCCGTGATCGCTGGTTGGCCCTGGGTCTGTTGCTGGCCGTATTAGGCGTGATCTACCTGCTGCTGGTACAGCCCTTGTGGACCCGGCCGATGCAGGCGGTGGAAGCAGAAATCACCGCCTTGCAGGAGCGCCAGCAGCGCATCGGCATGCAGTTGCGACAGGCACCGCAAGTCGCACAGCGGTTGCAGCAGGCGCAACAGGCGCTGGCCGATCAACCCGGTTTCATGGCCGAAAATTCGGTGGAGCTGGCGACTTCCAAGCTGGTGCAGCGGCTGGAAGAAGCCGCGCGCCTGGCCAGCCCGGATCAGCGCAGTTGTGCGATCAGCGACCGCTCGCCGTTGCCGGCTGACAGCAGTGGCCGCTTTCCGCGGGTGGCGGTGCAGGCGCGGCTGCGTTGCGGCATGAACGAATGGATGAGCGTGTTGCAGACACTGGAAACCGGAACGCCGCAATTGCGCGTGGACCGGCTCGACATTCTGTCTGCAGGCATGGGCGAAGGCGGTGGCGGCCTGGACGTGAGCTTCGAACTCAGCGGTTATCTGCGCCCCGGCGTGGTCGCGCCAGTGACGGAGGTTGCCAATGCGCAATGACGTAGCAGGTCTACGCACCTGGTTGTTGGGCGCATTCGCTGGTTGGGCGCTGCTGGTGTGGGCGGCGTGTCTGTTCGGTCTGGGCAGCAGGATTGGCAGTAGCAATGCAGCGCTTGAACTGCCTGCTTTGCCGGCGGTTCCGCAGACCGCACAGCTCGCCGTTGCCGACAATGCCGAGGCCTTGAGCCGGCCGCTGTTTGCCAGCGATCGGCGGCCGCATCCGTTTTTCATCGGCGAAGCAGGCGCACCAACAGCGGCCAGTGTGCGCTTGACCGGGGTCTTGATGACGCCGGGCCTGGACATGGCCACGCTGACTACCGAACAGGGAAAATCGCTGCGCCTGCGTCTGGGGGGCGAGGTGCAGGACGGTTGGCAACTGCTGTCGCTGCAGCCGCGCAGCGCCGTGGTCAGTGGGCCGGCGGGCACGCTCAACCTGGAGTTGCAGGTATTCAGCGGTGGCCCCAAACCGCCAACCGATGGCGGTACAGCGCCTGTGCCGGGTAGCGCTCCGCCGATTGCCGCGCCCGTCAGCGTACCCATGCCACCGCCAGCCGCCGAGCCGATGGCACCGTCGGCAGACCAGATCAAAGCGATCCGTGATCGCATCCAGGCCCGCCGTCGGCAGGCTCAACAGAATCAGAACGGCAGCTCCGGCCGCCAGAACCCGTAGAGTGAGCGTATGACATCACGCATAGTTGCAGTCAGCCTGCTGATCGGTGCCTTGAGCGGCTGCGCTACCACGCCGCCGCCGGAGGTCCGTCGCAATGCTGCGCCGAACACAAGTACACCTGCTCCCGGCGAGGCCGCGCGTACCAACCCCTTGAGCGTCGAAGAGGCCCCCAAGCCTGATGACAATCAGGGTCGTGCGGTGATCCGCCGTGGCAATGGCACGGTGATCAACCGCGCCGCCGCCTCGGCACCAGCGCCGGCCTTGACCGCGGCGGGCAATGGGACAGCAGTATTCAACTTCGAAGGCGAATCGGTGCAGGCGGTCACCAAGGCCATCCTTGGTGACATGCTCGGCCAGAACTACGTCATCGCCCCGACCGTGCAGGGCACGGTAACCCTGGCCACGCCCAAACCGGTATCACCGGCGCAGGCGCTGAACCTGCTGGAGATGGTGCTGGGCTGGAACAACGCCCGCCTGATCTACAGCGGTGGCCGCTACAACGTGGTGCCGGCCGACCAGTCGTTGGCCGGCACGGTAGCACCGAGTACCGCACCGGCCTCGGCCGCGCGCGGTTATGAAGTGCGGGTGGTGCCGCTGCAATACATCTCCGCAACCGAGATGAAAAAAGTGCTGGAGCCGTATGCGCGCCCCAACGCCATCGTCGGCGTCGACGGTTCGCGCAATGTGATCACCTTGGGCGGCACCCGCACCGAACTGGAAAACTACCTGCGCACGGTCGAGATCTTCGACGTGGATTGGCTGTCAGGCATGTCGGTGGGGGTGTTCCCGATCCAGTCCGGGCGTGCCTCGCAGGTGGCCAATGATCTTGAGAAGGTGTTTGGCGAAGCCAGCAAGACGCCCAGCGCCGGCATGTTCCGTTTCATGCCGCTGGACAACGCCAATGCAGTGCTGGTGATCACGCCGCAGGCCCGCTATCTGGATCAGATCCAGCAATGGCTGGACCGCATCGACAGTGCCGGCGGCAGTGCCCGTCTGTTTTCCTATGAGCTGAAGTACATCAAGGCCAAGGATCTTGCCGACAGGCTGGCCGAGGTATTTGGCAGCAGCGGCTCGCGCGGCCAAGGCGACAGCGGCACCTCGCTGGCACCTGGTGGTAGCCCGGTATCGCTGGGTGGGCGCGGACAGGATGGCGGCCTCGGCCAGAGCGATGGATTGAAGCCCAGTGACATCGGCACGGCGGGCAGTGGCTCGGGCATGTCCGGCGGCAGCAGCGGTGGCGGGGCGGGCGAGACCATGCAGCTGCCCAACCACGCATCGGGTAATGGCAGCGTCACCCTGGAAGTGGAGGGCGACCGCGTCGGTGTATCGGCGGTGGAGGAAACCAATACCTTGCTGGTGCGTTCCAGCCCGCAGGCCTGGCGTTCGATCCAGGAAGTGGTGGAAAAGCTCGACGTGATGCCGCTGCAGGTGCATATCGAAGCGCAGGTGGCCGAAGTCGCGCTCAACGGAGAGCTCAGCTACGGCGTGAACTGGTACTTCGAGCAGGCGGTGGATGGGGCGATTGAAGGGAAAAACAACATCGGCATGACCGGGGCTGGCCTGCCCAGTGCGGTTGGGCGCGGTATCTGGGGGGATATCGCCGGCAAGGTGACCGGCAGCGGCATGGCGTGGACCTTCCTCGGCAAGAACGCCGCCGCCATCATCACTGCGCTGGATAAAGTGACCAACGTACGTCTGCTGCAGACGCCCTCGCTGTTCGTACGCAACAACGCGGTGGCCACGCTCAATGTGGGTAGCCGCATTCCGGTCAACTCCACCTCGATCTCGACCATCGGCGAAAACTCGTATTCGACCGTGCAGTACATGGAAACCGGCAACATCCTCAAGGTGCGCCCGCGGGTGACCCGTGATGGCATGGTGTTCCTGGATATCGTGCAGGAGATCAGCGCCCCGGAAGGCGAAGCAGACAAGAATGGCAACTACCGCATCAATACCCGGCGCATGCAGACCGAAGCCGCGGTGAGTGCCGGTGACACGGTGATGCTTGCAGGTCTGATCGATGACAGCAGTACCAATGGCTCTTCTGGCCTGCCGTTCCTGAGCCGGTTGCCGGTGGTGGGTGGCCTGTTCGGCACCAAGACCCAGAATCATCGGCGCAATGAAGTGATCGTATTGATCACCCCGACCATCGTCCGCAACCCGCAGGAAGCGCGCAATCTCACCGACGAGTACGGTAGCCGCTTCCGCGCACTGGACCCGATCGACAAGCCCAAGGCAGGTCGTTAAACATGGCGCTGCCGGTCATTCTGTTGCCCGTTGGCGTGGATGATGCAGCGCTTGATGCCTGCCTGGCGGCATTGGAAAAACACACGCCGGCGGGTACGCCGGTGTGGCTGGCCGATGATGGTCAGAGTGGCCCGCGTGGGCAGGTGGTGATCGAGCACTGGCTGGCGAGCACCCGTCTGCAGGCCGAGTACACACGCCGTCCACGCCCGATCGGCGAGGCAGCGCATCTGGATGAGATGCTGAAGGCCTGCGGCGATGCTGACGTCGCCGTGCTGGCGCCCGATGCGTTGCCGATGGCGGGCTGGTTGCAGCAGCTCAGCGACTGTCTGGCGCGGGATGCCTCCATCGCTACCGCCACGCCGTGGAGCAATGCCGGCGAAGCCGTATCCTGGCCCCGTGCCGGCGAACTCAATCCGCTGCCCGCCGATCCGGCGCGGTTGCTGCAGGCTTTGGCGGCAATGCCCTTGCTGCAGCCTGAGCTGCCCTCGGCGGTTACCCACGCGGTGTTGATACGCGGCAGTGCGCGCCGGCGTGCAGGCGGTCTGGATATCCATAGTTACGGCTCGTGGTATGCCGCGCTTGTGGACCTGAGCCTGCGCATGAGTGGGCTGGGCTGGCGCAATGTGCTGTGTGACAACGCCTTCGTCGGTCGCCAGAGTGAGGGCCGGCCAGCCGAGGGCGACATGGAAGTGCTGGCCAATCGTTGGCCGGTATGGACCGCGCGGCTGGCCGCATTCCTGATGAATGACCCGCTTTACGCGCACCGCCAGCAACTGCAGCAGTTGTGCGAGCAGGCGATAATGCCGCAAGCCCAGCCCGACCTGTTCGACGCCTGTGGTTCCCTTCCAGGCGCGGAGCCGGTGTGAGCGATTCGATTGCGGTTGTGGTGGTCAGTTACGAGAGTGCGAGCACGCTGGATGAATGCCTGCAGCGGCTGCGCGCGGCAGAGGACGTTGCCGAGATCAGGGTAGTGGACAACGCTTCACGTGATGGCTCGCTGGCCATCGCGCAGCGTCACGCCCTGGCCGATACGCGGGTGCGTTTCATCGCCAACCCGGACAACCCCGGTTTTGCCAGCGCCTGCAACCAAGGTGCGCGTGAATGTCATATGCCGTGGCTGGCCTTCATCAATCCGGATCTGATGGTCGAGCCGCAGACCCTGTCGCAGCTGCGCTGCTTGGGTCAGCCCTTGGGCGATTGCCTGTTGGGTGTGGAGCAGTTGGACGAGAACGGCGTGGCCGATGCAGCCGTGCGTCGCCGCGACCCGGACTTCGCCGCGATGCTGCGCAATCCAGGTGCGGGCTCGCGGCTGGCGGTGGAAGTGGACCACTCCGCAGCGTTGCAGCAGGTGCAGGCCTTGTCGGGCGCCTTGTTGCTGATGCCGCGAGGATTGTTCGATCGCCTGCATGGCTGGGACGATGGCTACCGGCTGCATGCCGAAGATCTGGATCTATGCCGACGCGCGCGTCAGGCCGGTGCGGTGGTGGCCATCGCCAATGATCTGAAGGTGCTGCACGTGCGCGGTGTGTCCAGTCGCTCGCGACCGTTCTTTGTGGAATGGCATAAGCATCGCGGGCTGTGGCGTTACTTCCGCAAGTTTGAAGCCAGCCAGCGCAGCCTGCCGGTCAGGGCAGGGGTGTGGTGCGCGATCTGGGCGCATGCGGCCTTGCAGCTGCCTCGGCTGTTGCTGAAGTAGGTTTGGGTCTTGGGGTTGTGGGGCAGCACCCCTCCCCAGCCCTCCCCTTGGCTACGCCGAAGGGAGGGAGCACAGGCATGGGCAAGCTCCGTCCCTTGCGCAACGCGCAGGGGAGGGTTGGGGAGAGGTGCTCTTCGAGCAGAAGCCAACAGGCCTAACCTCTGCTCCCGCCACCGACCATGAACAAGCCCCCGCGCCTGCCTGAACCCGGGCCGGCAGCCAGCGCATAATGCGGGGCATGATCATCCAATCCCTGCTCGACACCGACCTCTACAAATTCACGATGATGCAGGCGGTACTGCACCAGTACCCGGGCGCCGTCGTCCAGTACCGGTTCAAATGCCGTACGCCTGGGATTGATCTGGCTGCGTACATGGACGAGATCAGCACCGAGATCGATCATCTGTGCAGCCTGCGCTTCACCGCCGACGAGCTCGAATACATGCGTGGGCTGCGTTTCGTGAAACCGGATTTCGCCGACTTCCTCGGCCTGTTCCATCTGGACCGCAAGTACATCAGCCTGCGTGCATCCGAAACCGTGCCGGGCGAAATCGAGCTGGATATCACCGGCCCGTGGCTGCACACCATCATGTTCGAAGTGCCGCTGCTGGCGATCATCAACGAGGTCTGGTTCCGCAATACCACCACCGCTGACTTCGCCGAGGGCGAGCGCCGCCTGCAGGCCAAGACCGCGTTGCTGCGTGATACCGCCGGGTTCGAGAACTGCCGCATCGCCGATTACGGCAGCCGCCGGCGTTACTCGCGGCAGTGGCATGGGCGGATGCTGCCGATGCTGCGCGATGCGCTGGGCTCGCAGTTTGTCGGCACCAGCAACGTGTACTTCGCGCGCATGTACGGCATGACCCCGCACGGCACCATGGCGCATGAGTATCTACAGGCCTTCCAGGCGCTGGGGCCACGCCTGCGCGACTCGCAGGTGGCGGCGCTGGAGTCGTGGGCGCGTGAATACCGCGGTGACCTTGGTATTGCACTGTCGGACGTGGTCGGAATGGAGGCATTCCTGCGCGACTTCGACATGTATTTCTGCAAGCTGTTTGATGGCGTGCGGCATGACTCTGGCGACCCGTTCACCTGGGGTGATCGCATGCTGGCCCACTTCAAGGCCAATCGCGTCGACCCGATCAATAAAGTGCTGGTATTCAGCGATGGCTTGAACATTGAGAAAGTCATGCAGCTGTATGACCACTTCCGTGGCCGCTGCCAGGTTGCCTTCGGTGTTGGCACCCACCTGACCAATGATCTGGGCCCCACGCCGCTGAACATCGTCATCAAGATGGTCCGCTGCAATGGCCAGCCGGTGGCAAAGCTCAGCGACTCACCTGGCAAGAGCATGTGTGATGATCCGGGCTATCTGTCCTATTTGCGGCAGGTATTTCAAGTAAATCAGTGAGTTGCATTCCTATCGCAGGGTGTTCACAAGGTGGTGACTAATTACTGCTGCATATAGTTTTCTCTTACGTTTGTGATGCAGTTCTCAGTTTAAGGACATCCTCGGCACACCGGTGTAATATCTGTGCCCACGTACATGTGGGTACGATGTTGTTTTGACCGGGGGGGCAATGCGGATTTTGTCGGTGTTTGGTACCCGTCCTGAGGCGATCAAGATGGGGCCGTTGGTACAAGCTCTAGCTGCCGCTCCGGGAGTTGAATCAATCGTTGCGACCACTGGACAGCATCGAGCGATGCTGGATCAGGTTCTGGAGCTTTTCCAGATCGTCCCGGACGTCGATCTGGATGTGATGACTGGCAATCAGACCTTGAACGGATTGTGCGCTCGCTTGTACGAGCGACTGGATGATCTGTACGCAAAGGTTCAGCCTGATCTCGTTCTGGTCCATGGCGATACAACCACGGCGATGACCGCCGCGATGGCAGCTTTCCATCGGCGTATCCGGATCGGCCATGTCGAAGCCGGACTACGCACTGGCGATCTGCACAAGCCGTGGCCGGAGGAACTGAATCGTCGTGTCGTGGACCTGGTCGCAGACTATCTGTTTGCACCGACCGAGAGCTCGCGGCTGAATCTGGCCAGGGAGAACCCGGCCGGACAGGTCATCGTCACTGGGAATACTGTCATTGATGCGCTGAAGCTGAGCGTTGAACGACTTGATGGCGATCTGGAACTGCAGGCTTCGATCGATGCGGGACTGCCGTTGCGAGCGGGTCGCCGGGTACTTCTGGTAACCGGCCATCGACGTGAGAGCTTCGGTGAAGGCTTCAACAACATCTGCATCGCCTTGTCCGCACTCGCCGCTGAGCCCGATCTGGATATCGTCTATCCGGTTCACTTGAATCCCAACGTGCAGGGGCCGGTCCATGCCCATCTGGCAGGCAAGGACAACATCCATCTTCTGCCGCCGCAGGATTACCTGAGTTTCGTGCGCCTGATGCAGCGGGCGGATGTGATCCTTACCGATTCCGGCGGCGTGCAGGAAGAAGCGCCCGCATTGGGCCGCCCTGTGCTGGTCATGCGGGACGTCACCGAGCGTCCCGAAGCTGTCGCCATGGGCGTGGTCACCTTGGTGGGAACCGCATCGGATCGCATCGTAAGCGCGGTCCGGCAGGCGTTGGCGCAGCCAGCGCGGGTGGCTCGTTTCGATCCCCATCTGAGTCCCTACGGCGATGGAGGGGCGAGTGAGCGCATTGTCGCGGCATTGATCAACGCGCCGTACCGCGAGTTCGTCCCGGATGGATCTGCCGAAGTATCCAAGAAGCGCAACCAGTCAAACCCAACCGAGTGTGCCTGATGACCTTTTACGTACGTAAACCTGGCACCAAGGGTGTCACTCTGCCTATGCTGGTGCTGGCATTGAGCATTGCTTTGCCGGTGTCTGCTGCCGATACAGCGGGCGGCCAGTTCCGCGAGTGGAGCAGCAATGCCCTCGTATCGCGCAACATGACCTTGCGCGACCTCGGCTTCACCCAGCCCATCAGCCTGCGCGGTCAGGACAACCAGCGTGAGATCTATCTGCCGGTGCCGGCCGGCATTGCCACCCAGAACGCGCAGCTGCAGCTGGATGCACGTTATCTGCGTGGTCATCCAGGGCGCACTTCCAACCTGCTGAGCATCGATGATGATGCGGTGGCAGCGCGCACCGTCACCGATCCCCAGGGCGACCTGAGCCAGCTGATCGGTATTGATGGATTTCCACGCTCCAGTGGTTTTGTGCGCTTCGGTGTGGGTTGGTGGTCGACCGTTTCGGACTACCAGTGCGCTGACCAGAGCGCACCGGCCAACGTCCTGCGGATCGCGCCGGAAACGCGTTTCAGTTATCAGTTCGATGGCCGTGCCATCGATACCGTGGCCAAAGCCTGGAGCGCGCTGCCACGCAGCGTGCGTTTGCTGGTGGACGGGCGGCAACTGGACGCTGCCAGCTACGACACCGCCTGGCGCGTTGGCGCGGTGCTGGAGTCAGCTGGCAAGCGGGTGACCGTGACGGCGTTGCCCAAAGTGGGTGACAGCATCGATCTGCGTGGTACCCAGGTGCCGACCAGCCTGATGGCGGTACCGGCCTATGCAGCGCTGGCCGCAGGTGACGCGCAGCATCGGGTTGGTAGCGAGGCCGAGGTGGGTGCGCTGCTGTCGCTGGGCCGCAACAGCGGCCTACCGCTGGATGTTGCCGTCGCCAGCCCGGCACTGCGCACTGCGGTCAAGCGCGCGCTGGATGCACTGGCCATGCAGGTGGGCAGTGCCGATGCCGAAGGCGCCGCGGCATTCGCTGCTTGGCGCAAGAGCAGCATGTCTACTCTGGAAACCGCCGTGGAAGGCCGCAATGTCGGCGCCGGCGTGGTGGCCGGGCAGCCGATGCTGGTGGTGGGGACCGGTGCCGCCGCCGAGGTTGCCGGTCTGCTGGGGGCGCAGTGGCGTGCCTACGCACTGGGCCGGAACCTGCAGGTCAACAAGGCGCAGCCGCTGGTCAACGAAAAGGGTGTAGTGCTGTTGGATCGTCTGGGCACCTTCTCTGGTACCCAGGACATCATCGCTCGCAGCGACCGCACCGCCAACGCCGACCTGGGCCTGCTTTCCAGCGAGGGACGGTTGCCGCTGGAGGTGGTCATCGATGTATCCGGCGCTCCCAATGCTGCTGGTGAAGGTGCCGTTGCCTCGATCTTCTTCAACGACTATCTGCTCGGCGCAACGGTGCTCAATACCAACGGCAAGCCGCAGCGCATTGCCGCCAAGGTGCCGCTGTACGCGATTGCCGCACGCAACGAGGTGCGGGTGTCGTTCCTGCGCCAGCCGGCCCGGCCGCACTGCCATGATCCGGCGACGCCTTACCCGGTGTCGTTGCTGCCAAGCAGCCACATCGTGATGGGCGAGCGCGGTACCGCAGCGGACTTCGTGGGGGCTGCCGCGCACCTGTCCGGCGCGCACAAGGTGCTGGTGCCGGAGGCGTGGCTGCAGAACGCACCGACCACCCTGCAGACCGTGATCCGTATCAGTAATTCGGTGGGTGCAGCAGTGGAGCGGGCCACGCTGGAAGTGGTGAAAGGCAAGTCCTTGCCGTCGCAGGATCAGTCCTACCTCGCCTTCAATCTGCAACCTGAAGGTGTCAAGAGTGCTGCCGTGGTGGACGGCGGACATCTGCGCATCAGCGGCAAGCAGGACGACACCGTGCTGGACCTGGCGGGACTGGACAATGCAGCGTTGGTTGAGGTGACCGGCAACAGTGACAAGCAGGGCGTTATCTACCGGGAACTGGGTAACCGCATTCCCAGCATCGCCGAGCCGTTCCGGCTGATGCGCGGCTCGGTAGCGCTGCTCGATGGTCGCGGCTTGGTACAGGATTTCGACAGAGACGACCCGGAAGGTCTGCGTTTGGCTGTTGATGGCAACCCGCAGCCTGCCTGGCAGCGTCACATGGTGTGGCTGCTGCTGCTGATCGGTGTGATCGTGTTCCTGCTGCTGGCTGCACGCGTGGCGCAGATCCGTAGCCGTCGCAAGCTCACCGACGTGCACTGATAGGTCATGGACTCCGTCTACTGGAACATCCAGCTGGCCAACTACTACGCGGGGCTTGAAAAGGCCGCGGTGGTGTTGGCCGTGCTGATCCTGTTGTCCAGCCTGGACGATCTGTTCATTGACGTGTGGTACTGGACGCGGCTGGTATGGCGCAAGTTGACCGTGCTCAAGCGATCCTCGTACCGCCCACTGTCAGCCACGGATCTGCTTGCGCGCGACCAGCAGCCGATTGCGATCATGGTGCCCGCCTGGGCCGAGTACGACGTGATCGCGCAGATGGTGGAAAACATGATCGACGTACTCGATTACCAGGAGTACGTTGTATTTGTCGGCACCTATCCCAATGACAACCACACCATCGCCGAAGTCGAACGCATGCGTCGGCGCTACCGTCGCCTGCAGCGGGTGGAAGTGCCGCATGACGGTCCGACCAACAAGGCCGACTGCCTGAACTGGCTGGTGTTGTCGATCTTCGACTACGAAAAGCGCAATGGTATCGAGTTCGCCGGCGTCGTTCTGCATGACAGTGAGGACGTGCTGCACCCGCTGGAGCTACGTTTCTACAATTACCTGCTGCCGCGCAAGGACATGATCCAGCTGCCGGTGACCTCGCTGGACCGCGAGTGGTATGAGCTCGTGGCCGGCACTTACATGGATGAGTTTGCCGAGTGGCATGCCAAGGATCTGGTGGTGCGGGAAAGCCTGTCCGGCACCGTGCCATCGGCAGGTGTGGGTACCTGTTTCTCGCGTCGCGCGCTGTTGGCCCTGAGTACCGAGACCAACAACCAGCCGTTCAACACCGACAGCCTGACCGAGGATTACGACATCGGCGCGCGCTTGGGACGCATGGGCATGCAGTCGATCTTTGCCCGCTTCCCGGTGGAGTTCCGGGTGCGGCGCCCGTCGTCGTGGTTTGGCTGGGGTGGTGCGCGCGAGCGCAAGCTGAGCATGGCCTAGTGCGTGCGCGAGTACTTCCCCGACAACTTCCGCGCCGCCTATCGGCAGAAGGCGCGCTGGGTGCTGGGTATCGGTATGCAGAGCTGGGAAACCCTGGGCTGGGGCGGCAGCCCGGCCAACCGCTACCTGCTGCTGCGTGACCGCAAGGGCATCATCACTTCGTTCGTCAGCATCCTGGCCTATCTGCTGTTTGCGCAGCTGATGTTGTTTTGGCTGCTGAAGGTGACGGGTGTGTGGCAGATGGAGTTTCCCACGGTGTTCCAGGCGGGCTCCTGGCCCATGGCCATTGCCCTGTTCACCACCGCGGCATTGGTCATGCGGGTGCTGCAGCGCATGTATTTCGTCAATCGCTTGTACGGGTGGGAGCACGCCGTGATGTCGGTGCCGCGCATGATTGTGGGCAATGTCATCAACTGCGCAGCCACCGCCCGGGCCTGGCGCCTGTTTGCCGGCTATCTGCTGTTCGGCAAGCGTCTGGTCTGGGACAAGACAATGCATGACTTCCCGACCAACACCCAGCTGGTGCAGATCCGTCGGCGGCTGGGCGAACTGCTCAGTGTCTGGCAGGCGGTGGAGCCGGAGCGGCTGCAGCAGGCGCTGGACCAGCAGGAGGGAGGACGCCAGCAACCGCTGGGCCGCATCCTGGTGGCGCAGGGCTGGCTGGATGACGAGACCCTGGCAGAGGCGATCTCCTTCCAGGAAGATCTGCCGCGCGCCGCTATTGATGTGGACTATCTGCAGCAGGGGAATTTTCTGCTGCCGGTGGATGCCTGCGTGCAATGGCGCGTATTGCCGCTGCCCAGTGCCGCACCGGAGGCCATGCGCCTGGCCGTGACCAGCACGCTGCCTGACAACGTGCTGGAGGCACTGGCAAAAACCGCAAAGGTCGAGCGTGTTGAACAGTTCATTGCCCGCGAAAGCGAGATCAATGCTGGTCTGCGCCTGATCTGTGGTTCCGATTACCGGATCGACGCGGTGCCGCTGCTCGGTGATCTGCTGGTGGAAATGAAGCTGATCACGCGCGAGCACTTCCAGGCCGCGCTGGACGAGTATCGGCCGCACCGTGATGGCCGTATTGGTGACTACCTGGTGCGCCGCGGCGTGGCCAGTGAGCAGGCCATTACCACCGCTGTGGAAGAACAACAACGACGTGCGCGCGAAGCACGTCTGCATCCGGACGTGTTCCTGGCATGAGCAAGAAACTGTTGAAACCCCTGGTTGCCCTCGTGCTTGCCGGTGCCGGTGCCTGCGCGCCGGCGATGGCCGACGAACTACCACTGTCCGGCGCCGCCTATCGCAATGCCGAACAGGCCTATGCGGCGTATGCGCGTGGTGACTATGACGAAGCCGTCAGGCAGGCACGTGAAGCGCTGCGGTTGCGGCCGGACCTGACCACGCTCAAGGACCTGCTGCGCACTGCGGAGCAGGCCAAGCGCGCGGCCAGCGGCGTGCCTGTGCCGCCGGCACGCGTGCAGGCACCCAAGCCGGCTGTGAGTGATACGGCACCACGCAACAAGCAAGCCGATCGCGCGCAGCAAGCCTGGCAGGCCGGCGACGCCGCGTACAAGGCCTATAACAGCGGCGCGTTCGAACAGGCCGCCACCCTCGCACGGCAATCAATGACGCTGGGTGCTGACAATGCCGCGCTGCGTACCTTGCTGGTGTACGCATTGGAGAAGCAGGAAAGGTTGGACGCGGCCGTGGATGCCGCAGCCGCAGCGGTAAGCGTGTTCCCGGACGATACGACGTTATCGGCCCTGCTTGATCGACTGCGACGTCGCCAGGCGACCGTGCCTGCGGCTGAAGCCTGGCGCGCATACGAGCGCAAAGACTATGTGGGAGCGCTTGAGGCTGCGGCACGGGCCATCCAGCTCGCACCTGATGTGGCGGGCTACCGCTATCTGCAGATCACCTCGTTGCTGGAATTATCGAAGCTGGTCGAAGCGCGGCAGGCAGCGTCTGCGGCGCTGGACCAGGACGAGCTGGATGTGCCGGCGTTGTCGATGCGCGCCTACGCCGCCGCGCGCAACGGCGACAAGGCCGCTGCTGACGCCGACCTGGAGTTGGCGTTGGCCCAGGATTGGTTGCCTGAGGAACAGATGGCCGTGCTCAAGCGCATGGCGGGTGAGATCCGCAGCGCGCCGGACCGCATGCCGGCGCCACGGGTGTTCTGTACCGGCGAGGGTGAGCAGATGATCTGCAGTGTTGCCCTTGGCGGCGGCGCGGCGGTGGGCAGCCCTGCTTACATAGCGGCTGACCAAGCCTACAAGGCCTATGCATCCGGCCTGTATCGTGAGGCTGCGGCTGCAGTGGGCACTGCGTCGGAAGCCGAGCCGGACAACATCGCCTACCGTGTGCTGCATGCTGATGCATTGGCGATGAGTGGCCAACAGGCGGCAGCCCGCACGCAACTGCAGCCGCTGCGCACACAGGTGCTGCCTGCTGACCAGATGCTCGGTGCCGGTTATGCCGCGCAGCGTGCCTATCGCAACGACTGGGCGGCAACGTGGTTCAGCAAGGGCGTGGACGCCATCGACGAGGGCCAGCTGAGCCAGGATCCCAAGGTCCGCCGCAACCTGACCGAGGCGATCTCCGACCTGGAGCGGCAATGGGGTTTCAACGCGGCGCTGGGCTACGGCACGGTCGGAGTGATGAACCCTGCGTTCGCCCCCTCACTTTCTGCGCGCAAGACCCTGCAGGCCAGCCAGGAGGTGTTCTGGCGTCCGCCAGTGATTGGCAATCGCAACGGCGCCCGCGTCGAGCTGTATGCACGGATGGGCCAGGCCCTGTACGACGGCACGGGTGGCGCGACCGGCATGTCGACCAACCAGGCGGTGCTGGGTGCGCGTTGGAAGCCGTTCCGCACGCAGAATGTCGTCGTCGCGGTGGAGCGCTTCCTGCGTGCCGGTGACAACAGCCGCAATGATTGGCTGCTACGTGCGGCATGGTCCGAAGGGCGTGGCGGTGGCCTGCGCCAGGACGTCAGGAACTGGAACTACTGGCAGGTGTATGCCGAAGCTGATCGCTTCACCGAGCACCCGCAGACGCTGGGTACGCTGGATGTGCGCTACGGCCGCGCGTTCCGCATGGACCAGGCCAGCCCGCGGCTGGTGCTTGTGCCTTACGCCGGTGTGAGTGGTGGCTACGACAACCTGCTGGCCCGCGAAGGCACGTTGGGAATCGGGCCTGGTGTGCTGGCGCGCTACTGGTTCCGCGGTGACAGTCACCATGCCGAGCGCTCCTTTGTCGAACTGAACCTGCAGTATCGCCTGCGCGTGGCCGGGGACGACCGTTCCAAGGGCATGTTTGCCGGTCTCTATTTCTCTTATTGATCCAGGAGTAACGCATGCCCGTTTTCAAAGGCGTGATCCATTGCGCCGTCCGCTGCTCGATCTGGATGGCCATAGTTCTTGTGCCGCTGCAGGCCGCCGCGTCACCGGCAGGTTCTGCGGCGCGCGATGTCGCGCGGCTATACGCGTTGCCACCGGAGGGCTCCATCTATGTACGCGTTGCCAACGCCCAGGCGGCACCGCTCAGCGTGCAGGTGGGTGAGGGGCGCGGCGAGCAGGTTTCGGCCGGTGGCAAGGTTGCAACCGACTACTACGTCCAGCCTGGCGGCCAGCCGTTCCGCGTGCGCGTCAATGGCAAGCCGCTGCAGGTGGCGGCGCCAGCACCGGCCAGCGGCTTTGTGACCCTGCTGGTTGGCGTCGGTGCCGGTGTGCGGGTCGTGCAGGACCCGCAGGCCACCGGCAATACCGGCTTGAAGGCGGAGCTTGCGCTCTACAACCTGGTGCCCGGCTGCAATGCGCGGCTGGAGCTGAGCTCTGGTGACGTGGTGTTGGCATCGGTAAGCGAGGCAAGCCGTGGCACGCGTGCGATCAACCCGGTGCAGGCGACGCTGCTGGCGAAATGTGGTGCGCGTGCGTCCGCGCCGCTGCAGCTACCAGCGCTGAAGGCCGGTGACCGTTACAGCCTGTTCGTCACCGGTACTGCCAACGCGCCGGTGCTCAAGGGGCAGGCTGCACGCACAGAACCCTATCGTGCACGTTGAGCATGTTGTTCAACGCAGACGATCGTAATTCACAGGAAGAAGATTCAATGCCGAACACGATTCGATTCCTGCCACGACTGGCCAGCGCACTGATGGTGACGCTGTTTGCGACCAGCGTGGTCGCCCCGGCCTCCGCGCAGGCGGTGCTGGTGGGCAAGGACAACTGGCTGTTCTACGCCGGTGATGATATGGGCCAGGCTGGCACGGCAGCAATGCGCGAGAACATCGCGCTGATGCGCGATGCCAATGATCTGCTCAAGGCCAAGGGGATTGGCCTGGTGGTGGTGGTGGTGCCGTTGAAGGCACGCTTCGGCCAGGGCAACCTGCCTGATGGCAGCGCGATCAGTGCAGCCGCACAGCCGCGCTATGCCGCCGCGCAGGAACAGTTGAAAGCCGTAGGCATCGTCAGCGTCGATCTGATGCCGGCGTTGACTGCCGTCGAGCAGAGTGGGCAGGGTGCGTTCTTCCGCAAGGATTCGCACTGGACGGCCTGGAGTGCGGAAGCTGCAGCGGAGGCCACCGCAGGCGTGATCCAACAGCATTGGACGCTTTCCGGCGAGGCTGGTACCGGCAAGGCGCTGGGGGATTGGATCAAGGAGCGTCGGTTCAGTGACTTCACCGAGCTGATGACCACCGCGCAGCGCAAGGCGGTAGGTCAGGAGATCTACACCGTACGCAAGCTGGTTGACCAGGGCGGGCTGCTGGATGATGACGTAGCGGTGGTGCAGGTCATTGGCAACAGTGCGGTGCAGCCCTATCTGGGCTTCCCGCAGATGCTGTCCAACAAGCTGGACCGGCCGGTTGGCCTGACCTGGAAGTACGGCAACTTCGGGCCGTGGTCGGTGTTGTTGGAGTATCTGGAGTCCGATGTGTTCGCGCAGCACAAGCCAGATGTAGTGGTATGGCAGCTCAACGAGTCGCAGTTGCTGTTCGGTCCGGATGTGGCCGGGCAGTGGGATGCCTCCGCGCTGCTTGCACCGGCAGCATGGCGCAACCGGGTGCAGGCGGCGTTGGCCAAATGAGCGGGCAGCCAGTGCAGGAACCGACAACAGACGCACAGCAGCACCCGGCCCATCGCCGCGTCGCTGCCGTGTGGTTGGCATTGATGGCTGTGGGCATGGCATACGCGGCCGTGCAGCTGAAGGGAACGGACGCAGTGCCGGCGTTCAACGCCAGCAGCGCATGGGTAGGGAAGGCCGCGCGCGGCGTCGAGGAAAGTCTGCAGCTGCCGTTCAAGGAGCCATTGGAAACGGCCGATGCCGCGTGGCGCTATCGCATGCTGGGGCAGCTGGGGCCGCAGGTGTTGCAGGGTTGCCCGGGCTGGCTGTTCTACGCCGACGGCCTGCGTTCGCCGGCCGGTACCGATCTGGCGCAGGCCCAGGCCGTGCGCGTACAGGTAATGCAAAAGGTTGCTTCTGCGCTGCGCGAGCGCGGCGTGCAACTGCTGGTGGTGACCGTGCCGGACAAGTCACGCATCGCCACCCAGCAGTTGTGTGGACTGTCCCGTCCCGCGCCCAGCCAGATGCAGCTGGAGGGCTTCGTACAGGCGCTCGATGAAGCCGCTGTCGCGCATGTCGATCTGCGCCGGACGCTGGCCGAAGAGACCTTGCCGCTGCCGTACTACCGCACCGACGTGCACTTGGACCAGGCCGGCGCTGAGCGAGCCGCGCGCGCGGTCGCTGACACGGCCAGGCCGCTGCTGGGTGGTGAGGGGACGCAGCAGTACACCATCTCCGAAGCTGCCAGCGAACAGCCACGCATGGGGGATCTGATCGTGCTGGCAGGCTTGGAACGTGCGCCTGACGGTTGGCGCCCAGCGTTGGACAAGGAGGTGCCGCAAACGATTGAAATGGTCGCAAGCGGCGGCCTGCTGGATGACGGCCCGACGGCGCGCATCCTGCTTGCAGGCAGTTCCAATTCCCGCCGCAGCAATTTCGCCGAGCAACTCGGCCGTCATCTGCACGAACCCATCCTCAACCAGAGCCGCGATGGCGGGAAGTTCGCCGACGCGGTGCTGGACGTGCTGAAGACACCCTTGCCGGATGGCCTGCAGCTGGTGGTGTGGGAGCTCTCGGAAATGTCGCTGTTGCAGCCGCTGTCAGCGCTGGAACGCGAGACGGTAGGCATGCCAAGCGCCGCCAACGCTTCACAAGGACACTGAAATGCCTGCAATGAACTGGTTGCCGAAATCGACCGATTGGGTAAAACGTCTGGATGCGGCCACGCGTGCTGACGAGGTCCGTTGGGATCTGCTGGTTGGGCTGGCCAACGAATCGCTGGACTTCCTCCAGGTAGCCAAGCTGGACAAGCGCGTGTTGGGTGCGTTGCAGGATGGAAAGCTGCAGGTGGCGGACAGCGCCTGCGTGCGCGTGGCGGTACTCGGCGCGTCCACCCTGGAGCACCTTGCACCGGGGTTGCGCATTGCAGCGATGCGTTGGGGCATGCAGGCCGAGATCTACTTTCCGGATTACGCCCAGTACTACCAGGAGTTGCTGAACCCCGGCTCAGGGCTGCATTCGTTTGCGCCGCAGGTGGTGGTGTGTGCGATGGACCCGTGGCACCTGCTCGGGCAGGGCGTGGCGCTGTTGACCCGGCAGGAGGCCGATGACCGGATCGCCGCTGTGGTCGCGCAGTTGCGCGGCGTCTGGAAGCTGGCACGCGAGGCATTTGGTGCGCAGGTCATCCAGCCCAGCCTGATGCCGGTGTTTCCGGTATTGATGGGCAACAACGAGCACCGCTTCAGTGGCGTAAGCAACGCGATGCTGCGGCAGATCAACGCAGCGCTGCGTACTGCTGCAGACGAAGAGGGTGTGGACATCCTTGCATTGGATGACGCCTGCCAGCGTGACGGCCTGGGTGAGTGGCATGACGCTCGCCTGTGGCTGCGTGCCAAGCAGTACGTCTCTCCGGCTGCAGCGCCGATGTTCGGCGAACTGGTCGCGCGCCTGGTTGCGGCGCGGCGCGGCGCTACCGGCAAATGCCTGGTGCTGGATCTGGACAACACCTTGTGGGGCGGCGTGATTGGTGATGATGGGCTGGAGCGCATCGTGCTCGGCCAGGGCAGTGCGGAGGGCGAGGCTTTCATCGCGTTCCAGCGTTATGCCCTTGAGCTGTCCCGGCGCGGCATCATCCTGGCGGTCTGTTCCAAGAATGACGACAGCAACGCCCGTTTGCCCTTCCAGTCGCACCCGGAGATGGTGCTGCGTACCGACGACATCGCCTGTTTTGTCGCCAACTGGGACGACAAGGCCAGCAACCTGCGTTCGATTGCGCAGCAGTTGAACATCGGGGTGGATGCATTGGTGTTCGCCGACGACAACCCGTTCGAACGCAACCTGGTCCGTCGCGAGCTGCCGATGGTACGCGTCCCCGAACTGCCGGAGGACCCGGCGCTGTATGTCGAATGTGTCGCCGGTTCTGGTTACTTCGAATCGCTGGCGCTGACCGCGGAAGACCGTGAGCGCGCCAGCCAGTACCAGGCCAACCAGCAGCGTGAGCTGCTGCGGGGCAGCCAGGGTGACCTGGCCGGTTACCTGGCCAGCCTGGCGATGGTGCTGGAATGGGCGGCCTTCAACGCCACCGATCAAGCCCGCATTGTCCAGTTGATCAACAAGACCAACCAGTTCAACCTCACCACCCGCCGCTACGGCGATGCGGAGGTCGAGCAGCTGATGGCAACGCCAGGGGCGGTGCTGTTGAGCTTGCGCTTGTCCGATACGTTTGGCGACAACGGCATCATCTCGATCATCGTCGCACTGCCAAGCCGGGAGGCAGACGCGGAGTGGATCATCGATACATGGCTGATGAGCTGCCGGGTGCTGGGCCGGGGCGTCGAACAGGCTGCGTTGCAGGTGCTCGTCGAACAGGCGTGCAAGGCCGGCGCCAAGCGCCTGGTGGGACAGTTCCGGCCGACGGCAAAGAACGGCATGGTCGCCGCACATTACGAAAAGCTGGGCTTCTCACTTCGCTCGCAGGATGAATCCGGCAGTGATTGGGTGCTGGAACTTGAACAATTCAAACCGGGGGATGTCCCCATGCAGATCAGGAGCAAGCAATGAACAACGCGGAAATTCTCGCCATCCTCCAGGAAACCCTGCGTGATGTTTTCGACGATGAGTCGGTGGTGATCACCGAGGCATCCAGCGCAGCCGATTTTCCTGCCTGGGATTCGCTGAGCAACGTCAACATCATGGTCGCCACCGAGATGCGTTTCGGCGTGCGCTTCAAGGCTTCGGAAGTGGAGGGGCTGCGCAACATAGGTGAGCTCATCGCGCTGATCCAGAAGCAGAAAGGCGGTTGATCCAACCCGGCCGGGCCACAAGCCCTGCCTCAACGAAGCGAAGCCATGCTGTTCAATTCACTCCCGTTCCTGCTGCTGTTTCTTCCCATCGCTTTGGGCGGCTACTACCTTGTCGGCGGTATTCGTCCCAGCTTGGCCGCGATATGGCTGAGCGTGGCATCGCTGGTGTTTTACGGCTGGTGGAACCCCACCTTCGTCGTGCTGTTGATGGCGTCGATCGTATTCAACTACCTGCTCAGCCTGGTGATCCTGTCCACCGAGGACAGGCCGAAGCTGCAGTTATGGGTTCTGGGTTTTGGCATCGCGGCCAACCTGGCCGTGCTGTTCTACTACAAATCCTTTGCAGCGCTGCTGGGCGTGCTGGATGGTTGGGGGTTGGTCGCGCACAGCACCAGCGACATCATCCTGCCGCTGGGCATCTCGTTCTTCACCTTCACCCAGATGGGCTTCCTGCTCGACTGCCGTGCTGGCGTGGTGCGCGAGCGTGGCTTTTCTTCCTACGTGCTGTTCGTGACCTTCTTCCCGCACCTGATCGCAGGGCCGATCCTGCATCACAAGGAAATGATGCCGCAGTTCGCCGACCGCGCGAACTATCGCTTCAAGGCAGAGAACCTGAGCGTGGGCGGCGCGCTGTTCGTGATTGGCCTGGCCAAGAAGGTATTGCTGGCCGACAACATCGCGCCATGGGCCGAGACAGGCTTTTCGGCGCCGGGTGATCTGCAGCTGTTGGGCGCGTGGAGTGCCGCGCTGGCCTATGCGTTGCAGCTGTACTTCGATTTCTCCGGCTATTCGGACATGGCGATGGGCCTGGCCAAGATGTTCGGCATCCGCTTCCCGATGAACTTCAACTCGCCTTACAAATCGACAGGCATCATCGAGTTCTGGACGCGTTTCCACATGACGCTGACGCGCTATCTCACCGCATACCTGTACAACCCGGTTGCCTTGGCCATTACCCGCGCACGGGCGCAGAAGGGGCTGCCAGTGGGCCGCAAAGCCACTGCAACCCTGCGTGGTTTCTCCAGCATGGTGGTGTTCCCGACGGTGCTGACGATGGGGCTGGCCGGCGTCTGGCATGGTGCCGGGCTGCAGTTCCTGATCTTTGGCCTGCTGCATGGCAGCTACCTGGCGATCAATCACGCTTGGCGCCAGTTCGGTCCGGCCCCGCTCGGCACGGTTGCACGCGGTTGGCATCGTGTTGGCTATGTACTGCTCACCTTCCTGTGTGTCGTGGTGGCGCTGTTGTTCTTCCGGGCCAACAGCACCGCTGATGCGTTCCGCATCCTGGCGGGCATGATCGGCTTGCATGGCATGGAGTCGCTTACGCCTGTGCTGTTCCCGCTGCAGGCAATGTTTGCTGGCAATCCGGACTGGAGCAGCGGTGATCTGCTGCGCATGCTGTTCGAGCGTTGGGCCTCGGGCCTGATGATTGCGACGCTGCTGGCGATCGTGTGGCTTGCACCGAACTCCAACCAGATCATGGGGGCCTATTCGCCCGCGCTGGAAGGATCGGCGCCGGCACCGCGTGCATGGATGCGGTGGCGGCCGAACCTGGCTTGGCTGGTGCTGACCTTGCTGGTGCTCGCCTATGCGATGTTGAACCTGGACAAGACCGCTCGCTTCCTCTACTTCCAGTTCTGAATCCGGCAATCGGACCGGTTGTTTTCCCATTTCTGTCGCAGGTGACCCGCAATGCTGGAAAAACTTGGCTGCACCTTTCATCACATTGGCGTTGCTTGCAAGGATTTCGCACTGGAACAGATGGTGTGGGAGCAGCTTGGCTACCATCAGGAAGGTGAGGAATTCGAGGACCCGGTACAGCGGGTGAAAGGGCGCTTCCTAGTTGGGCCGGGGCCGCGCTTGGAGCTGCTGGTTCCAACCTCGGCCGACTCGCCGGTGCAGGGTGTGCTCAGCCGACGCACACGTATGTATCACCAGGCGTTCGAGGTGAAAGATTTCGATGTGGCGTTGGATGCGCTGGAAGATGCTGGCGCACGCCGAACCGCTGAGCCGGCCGCAGCAGTTGCATTCGGTGGCCGCCGCATCGTTTTCCTTTTCCTGCGCAACGGGCATCTGCTGGAACTGATCGAAGCCGCCTGACCGCTCTTGCTGTGCGCTCTGGCAGCGCTATAAACCCCAGGCTCGCCGCAGCGCTTTGGCCTGGGGCGTGTCCTGTGAGAGCCAGGGCTCCAGTGCATACACCAGCACATTGCCGGCACCGCTGGCGCGAGCCCAGTCCAGTTGCTGCTGTACGCGGGCGAAGTCGGCGCTCTCAGCGTGGAACTGGCTCCCGTCGCCTGCTGGCGGCGGCAGCTGGCGGAACAGTTCGACGATGGCATCAAAGGCCACGCCGCGTTGCTTGAACAGGGCCAGCAGCGGCGCCAATGCTTGGTGGTTGTCCTGGCCGGCCACGCCAATGCCGTCCTGCACCATCGGACGCAGGGTTGTGCCATCAAGCACGTGTTGCCATAGGCCGACCAATGTCCCCTCGGTCTGCAGGCGGCTGAAGTAGGTGGATATGGCGCAGTCGCCACCGCGCGCGATCGTCGCTTGCTGCATATCGTGCAGCCAGCCAACCAGCAACTGCAAGCGTGCAGGTTCGGCCCAGTGGTATTGCTCCAGCTCGTAGGGCAGGTACCAGCCGGCGAAGCGCCGCTGTCGGCTCAGGCTGCTCAGGTCCAGCCAAGCGCGGGCGCGCTGCAGGCTGTCGGCAAAGAAGTCGCGCAGCTGTGTTTCATCGGCACTGATCACCTGCCACCAGCGTTGCTCGAACGGCAAGCCGACGCGCACGTTGATGTTGGCATGGTCAGCGGCGTTGAACAGCATTGCAAAGCTGGTGTCGGACAGGTGCCAATCGCCTTCCGCGCCGCCGAGGATGCCGCTCCACTGCACTACCAGTTGGCGGCAACCAGCGCGCTGGGCCAGCGCCATCGAGCGTTGCCAGTCCGCGGCGGTCCAGTTCTGGTGGTCGCGCCAAGGCTGCAGGAAGGTGCCATCCACTTGTTCTGGTAGCGAGCAGCCAGGTAGTCCGGCCAGCGCCGCCAAGGCTGGGATCAGCACAGCGGCCTGCAACAGACGCCGACGGTTGTGCGAGACGGCGGTAGCGAGTGGGGCGGCGGTCATGGGTACGCAGGCACCTTAATCAGGACCCGCACATGATCCCAGAGCGTGCCTCCGTTGTGGTGCATGCGTGGATGAAGCAGGTGGGCGGTTCAGCAATGCGTGACCGGCTGCCATCTGCGCGTCTTCCCTTGGCGGAGGCGCGATCACGCTGGTCGATCTGGCGCGTGAGCTGTGGGCAGACTGATGTGCTCTGGTCGTCGATGTCACCGGTTGCGACTCACCTATCGGATGGCCATGGATAACGGGTACGGAGCCCGGCAGGTCTCTTCTGACCTACCGGGTACTGTTGGGACTGTCACGGGTAGGTGACCACTACCAGGTAGCCGCCATTTCCCGGTTGGTCGGGGCGAGCCTGCAGCGCATAGCTCTGGGAAAAAACCCGCGCGTGTGCTTCGCCTGCATGTGCCACCAGGCCAATCTGCTTTTGATAAGCGGCCAATTTGATGACATCGCCTGTAGCCAGGGTGGACACCTCCAGTTGTGCGCCTTGTGCAGACATCGGGCAGCTATCCAGGTTCAGCTGCTGCTGATCATGCGCGAGCCCAACGTTGCAGCCCGAATCAATGATGCGCCCTGCGAAGCGAATGGTGCCCTGGCTGGCATGGCTCATGGATGAGAGAGAAAGCAACGCCGCACCGAACAGGAGAAAACGAATCATGGCCGTACTCCGCGTTAGGGAGCTTGAGTAGGCGCTTGGGAGAAGCAGAGCAGAAGAGGCAACATCGCGTTCTGCTCGTACACATCACGCACGTTGAGTGATCAAGATCAAATCGCTATTGAACTGCGGCAGAGGAAATTCCTGACTGGTCGACTGTGTTGAATGAATTCCGGGTACACGGAAGCTGCTGCACCCGCTGCGTGCGCAGAAGTCATGCGAAGGCCTGCTGGATATTTTGCTGGGACGGCCAATTGGCAATTTATGTGGAGAGCATCACATTTGTTCCTGATAACTTTTCGTCCAGTGCTCGAACCGCAGTTGTCGAGTTCTGCTCGGGAAGCGAGTCAAGGACTGAGTGTTGCTTCGTTGAATTCCTTGCTTGCCCCGTACCCACTTCTACTTAATCAGGGCAAGGTAATCGCAATGCGCAACGTCAATATCATCGCAGTACTCGTACTGGCCGCAGCTCCACTCGTTGCCAGCGCTACAGACGGCACCATCACTTTCAATGGCGAGATCACCGATAAGACCTGCACCGTTTCTACCCCGCAGGGCAAGGATTTCACCGTAACGCTGCCGACAGTGGGTGCCAATGCGTTGGCTGCCAGTGGACAGGTTGCTGGTCGCACGCCGTTCTCGATCAACCTGACACAGTGCGATACAGGCAATGTGGCGACGTACTTTGAGCCGGGCGCCACAATCGATGCAAGCAGTGGTCGTTTGAACAATACAGCCACCGCCAACGGCGCAACCAAGGTGCAGCTGCAGCTGCTGGGCAGCAATAATCTTGCGCTGGCGGTGACGGCTGCTAGCGCGGGCCAGTCACAGACCAACTCGCAGTGGGCGACGGTTGCCGCGGATGGTTCGGCAACCTTGAACTACGCCGTCGAGTACTACGCGCAAGGTGCTGCTACACCGGGTGAAGTATCCAGCAGCGTGAAGTACACGATCATCTACAACTAAGAGAAGTTGTCGGCACCCTCGGCCGGTGATGTGTCCGGGCGAGGGATTTTGTTCCGCGGATAGAAGCAGCGGCAGCGATGAAATTACTTTTCCCCAGAGCACTGCTCGGCGCAGCGTTGATGGCGTCATGTTGTCCGCCGACCGTGGCGGGCGTGGTAATCAGCGGGACGCGCGTTATTTACCCCGAGCAGGTGCGGGAAATAACTGTTCAGGTAAACAATGTCGGCGAGGCGCCCTCGCTGGTGCAGGCATGGATCGACAGTGGCAGCCCCGAGCAGACGGCAGAGAACAGCGATGCGCCATTCTTGCTTACGCCGCCTATCGCCCGTGTCGAGGCGGGACGCAGTCAGGCGTTACGGGTGATTTTTACCGGTGCTGATTTGCCGAAGGATCGCGAGTCGTTGTTCTGGTTGAACGTGCTGGATGTGGCGCCCTCGCCGAAAGAAACCGGGGAAGAGCAGAACTATCTGCAGGTTGCTTTCCGTTCGCGGATCAAGTTGTTCTATCGCCCCAAAGGGTTGCCGGATGCCGCCAACGATGCGCCGCCGAAGCTGCGTTGGAGTTGGTCAGGTGGAAAGCTGCGGGCAGACAATCCGACGCCTTATTACGTGACGTTGGTTGAGGTGTATGCGGTCAATGCCAGCACAGACAAGGTCATTGAAGAGAAGGGAAAAATGGTAGGCCCCAACCAACAATTGGTGCTGGATGCCGGCGGCCCCATGGGCAAGGTGCGCTTCATCACCATCAACGACTACGGCGGAAGGGTAGAGGGCAGTGCCAGTGTGATGGCTGGCCCTGAGTAGCAGCTCGATGGATTGAGCGTGTTCGCGGTTGCGATAGTTTTGAAGGAAGCCGGTGTGATTGAGAGCAGGTTGTCGTCATCAATTCGGAGATCAATCGTCGGTGCAGCACCGGGCAAGGACCGATTGCTGCCGATGTTTCTGCTCGCCGCAGGCGTGGCGATGCCGTTGCATGCCTGGGCGGCACCGGCACCTGCTCCTGAGCCAAGCGGCAATCTCGGCGAGCAGGCGCTGTTGGTTGGCGGTGGTCCGGGCAGGCTTGCCGCTCCCGAGGTGGCGCAATTCGACTCCAACTTTCTTTCCGGCTCTGGCACCAAGGTCGATCTGTCCGCCTTCGCCAACGGCAATCCGATGGTGGCTGGCGACTATCGAGTGGATATCTACGTCAATGGCAGTTGGATGGGGCGGCGCGACCTGCCGTTCCGTGCCAACGGAAACGGCCAGGTAGGTGCCTGCCTGGACATCGCGCTGCTTGAGGAGCTTGGTGTAAATACCGAGCAGCTGCAGGCAGTTTCCGCTGACGCCAACGCGGCAGATTCCTGCTACCAGGTGCAGGAGCGCATGCCAAATGCATTCGGTATCTATGACAGTGGCAATCTGCGCTATGACTTGAGCATCCCGCAGGTCAACCTGCGCCGAGAGGCACGCGGCTATGTGAATCCGGCGCTATGGGACCGTGGCATCAATGCGGGCTTCGTTGGCTACAGTTTCAATTTGGTGGATGGGCAGACCCGTGGTGCGCGGAGTAAGCGCAATCGGAGCGCCTATCTTGGGCTGAACCTGGGTTTGAACCTTGGTGGATGGCAGCTTCGCCAGGACTCCAACCTGACCTGGAGCGAGGGTGCGGCTGGCCATTGGCAGCGCATCGCAACCTATGCCCAGCGGGGATTCGCCGGGGTGGCTGGGGAGCTCACCGTTGGCGAGGCCTATACCAGTGGTGAGTTGTTTGATTCGGTTGGCTATCGCGGTGCCAGCCTGGCCACTGACGATCGCATGCTGCCTGATTCGTTGCGTGGCTACGCGCCAGTGATACGCGGTATCGCCGAGACCAACGCGCGTGTGGAGATTCGGCAGAACCAGCAGCTGATCTATTCCAGCACGGTATCGCCGGGTAATTTCGTTATCGATGATCTTTACCCCACCGGCTACGGTGGCGACTTGGACGTCAGCGTTGTCGAGGCCGATGGTCGCACTCGTTCCTTCAAGGTCCCGTTCGGCGCGGTTGCGCAGATGTTGCGCCCGGGAATGTCGCGGTATGCCTTCACCGTTGGTCAGGTGCGCAACGAGAATCTTCTGGATGAGCCATGGTTGGCGCAGGGTACCTATCAGCGGGGCATCGGTAATCGTCTGACCTTGTACGGCGGTGGTCTGTTGAGTCAGGGCTATGCAGCGCTGCTGTACGGGGCAGGTCTGGCAACACCGGTAGGTGCGCTGTCGTTCGACCTGACGCATGCACGCTCGCGCTTTCAGGGAGGCCAGGATACGCTGGGCTCGAGCATGCGGCTGAGCTACAGCAACTTGATTGGTCAGCTGGGTACCAATGTGACGCTGGCCGCATACCGGTATTCAACCCGTGGCTACTACAGCCTGCAGGACGCCTTGAATCATCGTGACGCGATTTCGCGTGGATTCGATGCCCAGCGCTACGGGCGGCAGCGCAGTCAGTTCCAGTTGACCTTGAACCAGCCACTGGTCAAAGGTTGGGGCGCACTGTATGTGACTGGATCGGTGCGTGACTTCTATGATGTTGCGGGTAGCAGCGTGCAGTACCAGGTGGGCTACAACAACGCCTGGCGCGCGGTGAACTTTGGTTTCTCGGCGGTTCGTACCGAAGAAGGCCTACCAGCAGTCCGTGATACCCAATATCTGTTCAGCATGAGCATGCCATTGGGAAGGCGTAGTCGGCCGATGGCGTTCAATGCGGATGTAGGCATGCGCGACGGTGGTGCAAGAGGTCGCAGCCGCGGTTATGAAAGTAGCCGGGTCGGTATCAGTGGTTCGGCTGGCGCTGACTCCGATGTCGACTACGGGCTGACCCTGACCGACAGCCGCAGTGGCAGCACCAGTGTGATGGCATCGTTGGGCTATCGGGGGCGCTATGCAACGCTTGACGGCGCCTATGGATACTCCGATGACTTCCGTCAGTTGTCGCTCAGTGCCAGTGGCAATGCGGTTGTGCACGGCGGCGGCGTAACTTTTGTTCCGTATCGTGGCGACACCATGGTGCTGGTACATGCTCCAGGTGCGACTGACGCCCGCTTGACGAATGTCTTGGGTCTACGGGTAGATGGACGCGGTTATGCCGTGGTGCCGTATGTGTCGCCATACCGGCTCAATGCCATCACCCTTGATCCGGCAGATATGTCGCGTGATGTTGAACTGGAGTCCAGTAGCCAGTCAGTAGCACCTTACGCCGGCGCGATAAGTCTGCTGCGCTTCCAGACGCGTAGTGGTAAGGCACTGCTGATCAGTGTTCGCGGTGCAGCAGGGCAGTCACTACCGCTTGGGGCATCGGTCAAGGATGAGCAGGGGCAGCTTGTTGGCCTGGTCGGGCAGGGCGGTCGTCTTTATGTTCGTAGTGAGCGCGATAGCGGCAGGCTGCAGATTGAATGGGGAACGCAAGCGTCGCAACGCTGCATGCTCGACTATCAGGTGCCTGCCGCTCTGGGTCAGGAACAACTCGGAGTAACCTCAGTGGAGACGACATGCTTGTGATCCATCGTTCGGTACGGATTATTGCTTGCGGCATGCTTGCGACATCGTCACTCCTTGGTGCCGAGCGTGCCTTGGCAGGCTGTCGGGTGAACCCTTCCATATCCTTTTCTACTCAGGATATAGATGTGAACCTTGGGGAGGTAAGCGTTCCACCTAGCCTGCAGATCGGTGCAGTGATTCTTACCCGCAGCTTTCCGGTCACTGCGAAGGCCTCCAATACATTCCTTTGTGATCTGGCAGTGCCTAACCAATCGCGATTGGCATTCTTTGCACCTTGGACTACAGCTATGGTGCCCGGCATGACGTCTGTCTGGACGACTGCGGTTTCCGGCGTTGGGATCAGGATACGACAGACCGTCATTGTTCAAGGGGGAGGGATCAGTACGCTGTACTATCCTGCCGACGTGAACTATGCGGCTTTTCAGTCATTCGGGATTCCGAGTTCCAGCGTGGTAGTGGAGTTGATAAAGACCAGTGCCACTGCTGGTAGTGGCCCCCTTGGGCCTACTGGAGTATTCGCAGGCCAGCAGCTCTTTTTTGCTGACAAGCCGATGCTCACCCTGAGTATTCGCAGTGGCGGGGCAACCATCAAGCCTCCGACCTGTAAGCCCAGTGCGGGTAGCCAGAACATCGCTGTGAATTTTGGTTCCGTTTCCGCCAGCAATTTTTCTGGAGTTGGAACTGTAGCTGCGAACCGAGATTTCAATATCGAACTTGACTGCCAGAGCTCCGGTGCGGCCGGTTCTACCGTCGGTGTCCGCATTGATGCCGTGCAGGATACTTCGAATTTGCCCGGCGTGTTGCCAGTGGCCGTGGCTGCTGACGCCGCTTCAGGAATTGCCATCGAGATGGTTCGGCGTGGAGCACAGGGCGAACAGTCGCTGCGCTTCGGTGAGAACATCGTTCTTGCCACGGGAGCAGTGAGCGCTGGAACACTGGTGTTGCCCTTGCGCGCCCGTTACATCCAGACCAGGGCTGGCCCAGTAGGTCCAGGGCGGGCTGGAGGGATGGCAACGTTTGTCATCCAGTACAACTGAGTTGTTGATGTGTGCAACGTTCGTTGGTTTGTGAGTCAGTGTGCAGGGGTAATTGTGCCTTGAGATTGCATGCGCAGTGCTGCATTTTGCAAGGCCCTGTTGGTGCCAATGGTCAGGTGGAATTTACGTTGGCCCCGTGATTGCGTGTATCGGTCTGTCGAGTTGTCTTGAATGGATCTGGCTGGCAATGTTGTACTCACGTGCATGTCCGATGGTAACGATTGTGATGTCGTGCATTGATTCCGGCACAGATGGTGTAATCGATACGCATGCTTGCGTTCGATCAAGTTTGCAAACGGAGGTGCTTGCCTATGTGCTTGGTTATGCCGATCAAGGTGCTGGCTGTCTGAGCTGAATCACCAACTTTCCTGCCGGAAAATCAGCAGGTACTGTGGCATTGCGGGTTGATCGAGCTCCCGTTGTAGCAGTGGTTGGTTCCGCGATTCTGACTTGATCTTCAACTACAGCTGACGCTACGCGTCGGATCGCACTGCATTCAATTGCAGCCTGCGCACATACGAAATACCTGTGAGCATGTTCGGCCGCGCTGCATGTACAGCGCGTACGTCGCAGGCCTGTGCGAAATTGAACAACCGACTTCCCGCCTGCGTGTAGCGCCAGGTGGCAGGCACCGTTGCGGCATCGCTTGTCAATCGCTGGTCCGTTGCTACCTTACGGCCGGCTTCCATAACGATGGAGGCAATATGACATCGATCCATGGGCGTGCCCGCGCGTTGTGGGCAGCATCGTTTTCCGTGGTGGTGTGGCTGGCGCCGGAGGCGCAAGCCATGTGTACCTTGAGCGTCAGCACTTTCGTTCCGCAGGACGTACAGATGGACATGGGACAAGTGGTGATACTGCCAAGCTTACCGGTGGGCGGCTTGATCAAGGAGTTGGTGGTAAGCATCGATCCGCGCGATCGCGTCGGACAATGCACCGGTATCGGCAGTGCCAACGGGCGTTACGTCAACGCGGCGCAGCAGACGTTGCTGGCGGGCTTCAGCAACGTCCATGCGACCGATGTTGCTGGCGTAGGTATTCGGGTCTACCGTGACTCCGGTGCCATCCAAACCTTCTATCCGCACACGTTGGCACTGAATACCAACGGACCGGTCAGTCTGGCCGGCGGCACGTTCCGGGTGGAGTTGATCAAGACGGCAGCTGTCACCGGTTCGGGATTGATCGCTCCCAACGGCAGGTTCACCACGTACTACTTCGATGGTGATGGTTCGATCAAACCGATACTGGTCTCAACCTTCAAGGGCTCGGGGACTACCGTGGTCAACCCCACCTGCTCGGTGCAGGCGGGCAGCCGCAATATCGTGGTCGAGTTCGGATCGGTACCTGCCAGCACCTTCACCGGCGTGGGTACGCGCGCCATCAATCGCGACTTTGATATCCGCCTGGATTGCCAGGGCAGCAATGTCGCGCAGTATCAAAGCCGGATCGGGATCCGGCTGGATGCGCTCCAGGACAGTTCCAGCCTGCCGGGCGTATTGCCGCTGACTGTTGCTGCAGGTGCGGCTGGTGGCATCGCGATCGAGCTGGTACAGCGCAATGGCACTGCCGAGAAAGCGGTGCGATTTGCCGAGAACATCGATCTTGGCGCCAGCGTGGCCGGTGCCAGCACGATGAGCCTGCCGTTGCGCGCGCGCTACATCCAGACCCGGGCGGGCAGGGTGACTCCCGGTAAGGCCAACGGCACGGCGACGTTCACCATTCAATACAACTAGGGCGGCATCGAACTGGCGCCGGCTGCCGCGGATTTCCGTCTGCAGCCCCCGGCGCGCATGCGCGGTGGCGGGCCTTCGCGGGCGGCCAAGCCACTGCGGGTGTGCTTTGTCGGATCAGGATTCCCAGCTGCGATGGCGAAGATTCTTTGCCTCGTTCTAGAATGCTGGCTTGTCATCAACGGGGGGCGATGCATGGGGATGCACGTCGACACCAGCTGTATCAACTGTGATCGCGTAGCCAGCGGTCCCGATCAGAAGTACTGCCCGAACTGCGGGCAGCCAACGCCGGTGCACCGTATTGACTGGCATTTCCTGAGCCATGAGTTGGAGCACAGCGTGCTGCACATGGACCGGGGCATCCTGTATTCACTCAAGCAGTTGATGCTGCAGCCGGGTAGGCTGCTACGTGACTACATCGAAGGGCGGCGTGGCAACCAGGTCAAGCCGCTGCTGCTGATCACGATGATGGCGGCGGCAGTGGTGTTATTGAATCGTCTGGTCACCGGCGGCGGCGTGATGGATGGCGGTGCAAGCCAGGCATTGGCGACAGCACAGTCAATACCTGCCGAGATGGTAAGGGTGATGGCGGCCTATGGCGCGGTCGGGGCCTGGGTAAATACGCATTTTGCCGCGTTCACGCTGATGTTGTTGCCGATTGAGGCGTTGGTGTTCTGGCAGGTATTCCGTCGCTACAGCAAGTTGAACTACCCCGAGTGGTTGGTGATGATCACCTTGCTGACCGTGCAGACCTTCGTGATCTGGTCGTTTCTGGTGTTGCTGCACCGTTGGCTGCCGCAGGCACAGCTCATGGCTGCATTGCTGGGCACGATCTACAGCGCGGCTTCGCTGGTGCAGTTCTTCCAGGATCGACCGTTGTGGTCGACGATATGGCGGACTGCCGTGTCGCTGGCGTTGTTCTCGTTGGTCAGTTCGTTCGCGGTCATAGCCGCTGCGCTGGTCGTGCTGCTGGTCGGATGACCCGCTCACATAGGGGTTGAGTAAGGCCTGTGATCACTCCAGTGCGTAGCGCAGCACAAACAAGCTGGCCACCAGCCACACTGCCGGGTGCACTTCGCGCCAGCGGCCGGTGCCAGCCTTCAGTGCTGCATAGGCGATGAAGCCGAAGGCCAAACCGTTGGCGATGGAGTAGGTGAATGGCATCGCCAGCGCACACAGGGCAGCCGGTACCGATTCGGTCAGGTCATCCCACTTCACTTCGACCAACTCGCGCAGCATCAGCCCGGCGACGAACAGCAAGGCCGGTGCGGTCGCATACGAGGGCACCATCGCCGCCAGTGGCGAGAACAGCAGCGCGGCCAGGAACAGCGCGGCAACCACCAGCGCGGTCAGGCCGGTACGACCGCCCACCTGCACGCCGGAGGCGCTTTCGGCAAAGGCGGTGGTGGAGCTGGTGCCCAGCAGCGAGCCAGCGACAATTGCGCTGCTGTCGGCCAGCAAGGCGCGGCTGAAGCGCTTCTTGCTGTCTTCCAGCTTCAGCAGGCCAGCGCGGCCGAGCACGCCATACAGCGTGCCGGTGGCATCGAATACTTCGACCAGCACGAACACCAGCACTACCTGCAACAACACTGCCAGCGGCGCACCGCCGTCGTGGTGCAGCAGGCCGGGCAGGTCCAGTTGCAGGAAGGTCGGGGCCAGGCTCGGTGGCAGCGAGACGATGCCCTGGTACTGCACCGAGCCAATCGCCCAACCAATGCCGGTGACGGCGAGGATGCCGATCAGGATCGCGCCGCGCACCTTGCGCGCCTCCAGGATCGCGATCAGCAGGAAGCCGGCCAGCGCAAGCAGCGGCGGCGCGGTATTGAGCGGCCCCAGGGTCAGCATGGTGTCCTGGTTGGCGATGATCACGTTCGACTTCTGCAACGCGATGATGGCCAGGAACAGGCCGATGCCAGCCACGATCGCCGAACGCAGCGAGGCGGGAATACCGGCTACCAGCCAGGCGCGGATGCCGGTCAGCGACAACACCCAGAATACGATGCCGGAAATGAAAACCGCCGCCAGCGCCTGCTGCCAGGGCAGGCCAGCAGCACCGACCACGGTGAAGGCGAAGAACGCATTCAAGCCCATGCCCGGTGCCATGCCGACCGGGTAGTTGGCCGCCAACGCCATCACTGCCGAACCAATCGCCGCCGCCAGACAGGTCGCCACAAATACCGCGCCCGGATCCATGCCGGTGGTGCCGAGGATTTCCGGATTGACGAAGACGATGTAGGACATCGTCAGGAAGGTGGTGATACCAGCCAGCACTTCGGTGCGGACGCTGGTGCCGTGCTGTTGCAGTTTGAAAATTCGGTCGAGCAGGGACATGGGGAATTCCGACGGACAGGAGGAGCTGGCTGTTCCTTCTCCCGCGCGCGGGAGAAGGTGCCCCGAAGGGGTGGATGAGGGGGAGCTTCATCCGTTTTTCAGCTCTTCAAGCTTTTTTTGACTAAAACAAGCGATGCCAGTTCCTGCGCAGAGCCTGCCCTCACCCCAACCCCCGCTTCGCGCCCAGGCCCTTGCGCAAGGTCGTTCGATGGGCAGCGAACCGGTGGTTCGCGAGCTGCGCCTCTCACCCCGCAGGCGGGAGAGGGGCTCAATCGGCGGTTGCGCGATCTGCGGGCACCGCCAAAAGCAGACGGCCGCACTGGGCGGCCGTCTGTCGGGTATTACTTCAGCGCCTTGAAACGCAGACGCTTGGGACCTGCATCGTCGCCGAGGCGACGCTTCTTGTCGTCCTCGTATTCGCGGTAGTTGCCCTGGAAGAACTCGACGTGCGAGTCGCCTTCGAAGGCAATGATGTGCGTGGCGATACGATCCAGGAACCAACGGTCATGCGAAATGACGAAGGTGTTGCCCGGGAACTCCAGCAACGCATCTTCCAGCGCACGCAGGGTTTCGATGTCCAGATCGTTGGACGGTTCATCGAGCAGCAGCACATTGCCACCCTGCAGCAGGGTCTTGGCCATGTGCAGGCGGCCACGCTCACCACCGGACAGCGAGCCAACCATCTTCTGCTGGTCCTGGCCCTTGAAGTTGAAGCGGCCGATGTAGGCACGCGACTGGATCTCGACACCGTTGATGTTGAGGATGTCCAGGCCGCCAGCAATTTCCTGGAACACGTTGTGGTTGCCCACCAGCGCGTCGCGGCTCTGGTCCACGTAGGACAGCTGCACGGTCGGGCCGGTCACGATCTCGCCGGAATCCGGCTTTTCCAGGCCGGTGATCATCTTGAACAGGGTCGACTTACCGGCACCGTTCGGGCCGATGATGCCGACGATGGCACCCGGCGGGATGATCATCGACAGGTTGTCGATCAACAGGCGGTCGCCAAACTTCTTGGAGACGTTCTTGAACTCCATCACCGAGTTGCCCAGACGCTCACCCGGTGGGATGAACAGCTCGTTGGTCTCGTTGCGGCGCTGGTAATCAACGCTCTGCAGTTCGTCCAGGCGGGCCAGACGGGCCTTGCCCTTGGTGCGACCACCCTTGGCATTCTGGCGCGACCATTCCAGTTCCTTCTGGATCGCCTTCTGGCGAGCCTTTTCCTGGTTATCTTCCTGCTTCAGGCGCTCGTCCTTCTGCTCCAACCACTGGGTGTAGTTGCCCTTCCACGGAATGCCGCGGCCGCGGTCAAGTTCCAGAATCCACTCGGCGGCGTTGTCCAGGAAGTAGCGATCATGGGTAACGGCCACCACGGTGCCGGTATAGCGGTGCAGGAACTGCTCCAGCCATTCGACCGACTCGGCGTCCAGGTGGTTGGTCGGTTCGTCGAGCAGCAGCATGTCCGGCTTCTGCAGCAGCAGGCGGCACAGTGCCACGCGACGCTTTTCACCACCGGACAGGTTGCCGATCACGGCCTCCCACGGCGGCAGGCGCAGCGCGTCGGCGGCCACGTCCAGCTGCTGTTCCACGGTGTGTGCGTCACCGGCGGCCAGAATCGCCTCCAGGCGCTCCTGTTCCTTGGCCAGCGCGTCGAAATCGGCGCCTTCTTCAGCGTAGGCGGCGTACACGGCTTCCAGCGCGGCCTGTGCCTGCAGCACGTCGCCTACGCCTTCTTCCACGGCCTGGCGCACGGTGTGCTCCGGGTTCAACTCCGGTTCCTGGGCCAGGTAGCCGACCTTGATGCCGGCCTGCGGGCGGGCTTCGCCCTCGAAATCGGTGTCCACGCCGGCCATGATCTTCAGCACGGTGGACTTGCCGGAGCCGTTCAGGCCCAGCAGGCCGATCTTGGCACCGGGGAAGAACGACAGCGAGATGTCCTTGATGATCTGCCGCTTGGGCGGGACCACCTTGCTGACGCGGTTCATGGTGTAGATGTATTGCGAGGACATGACGTCTCCGTAGCGCACGCCTGCGCCCGGTCCAGATAAGGACAAGGCCCAAGGCAAAAGGGAATCCCCCATTATAACCGGAACCCCGGCATGGCCGCCGGCGGTGGTTGGGGCGCTTGCTGATTTATGAATGGGAAAGGCCGTAACCGTTTCCAGCCGGAAACCGTTCAGATCAAGTGAGCATTATGGAAACCGTCCACCAACCCAGTGAGGGCCACCCATGAAGATGAACCGCTTTGTTGTCGCTGCGATGACCACCGTATTGGCGTTAGGTGCCACCGCCCCGGCCTTTGCGGCGGGTGACCGCGATGACCACGACCGTGGCCGCCACGGCTGGGATGACCGCGGCAGGGGCCACGATCGCGGCCGTGGTCACGGCCATGACCGCGACGACCGTCGTGATGACCGCCGCCATTACAGCAACGGCTACCGCGAGGGTTACCGCGATGCCCGCTACAACGACCGCCGCTACTACGCGCCGCCGCGCGTGGCCTACCGTCCGTACGGGTTTGAACGTGGCCACCGCTACAGCAACTACTACGGCGGCCCGGTCTACGTGGTCAACGACTACGACCGCTACCACGTGCGTCGCCCGCCTTACGGCCACCGCTGGATCCGCGACGACCGCGGCAACATGCTGATGGTGGCCATCGCCACCGGCATCATTGCCGACATTGTTTTCAATCATTGAGCCAGGCTGCGGCCGGTTCTCTGGAAGGCGCCCTGAGGGGCGCCTTCTTCATTTGCGGGCCGTGATGTTGGTTGCAGATGGCACCGCCCGGCACCGGGCCGGGGCCCGAAGGAAGCGCTACAATCGACAGCTCCCTCGCCCCCGTACCAGGAGCTGTGATGTTCCCGCGTGAAGCCCGTATCGAGTCCTACGATCCCGAGTTGGCCAAGGCCATTGCCGATGAGTGCCAGCGTCAGGAAGACCATGTCGAGCTGATTGCCAGCGAGAACTACGCCAGCCCGATGGTGATGGAGGCGCAGGGCAGCCAGCTGACCAACAAATACGCCGAGGGTTACCCGGGCAAGCGCTACTACGGTGGCTGCGAGTACGTGGACATCGCCGAGAAGCTGGCCTTGGATCGTCTGAAGCAGCTGTTTGGCGCCGATTACGCAAACGTGCAGCCGCACAGCGGCTCGCAGGCCAACCAGGCCGTGTATTTCGCGCTGCTGCAGCCGGGCGACACCATCCTGGGCATGAGCCTGGCCCACGGCGGCCACCTTACCCACGGTGCCAAGGTCAATGCCTCGGGCAAGATCTTCAATGCGATCCAGTACGGTGTGAACGAAGCCGGCCTGATCGACTATGACGAAGTCGAGCGCCTGGCGCTGGAGCACAAGCCGAAGATGGTGGTGGCTGGTTTCTCGGCCTATTCGCAGATCGTCGACTGGGCACGCTTCCGCGCCATCGCCGACAAGGTCGGTGCTTACCTGTTCGTGGACATGGCGCACGTCGCCGGTCTGGTCGCTGCCGGTGTGTACCCGAGCCCGATCGAACACGCGCACGTGGTCACCTCGACCACCCACAAGACCCTGCGCGGTCCGCGCGGCGGCATCATCATCGCCAAGGGCGCTGGCGAGGAGATCGAGAAGAAGCTGCAGTCGATCGTGTTCCCGGGCATCCAGGGCGGTCCGCTGATGCACGTCATCGCTGCCAAGGCCGTGGCCTTCAAGGAAGCGCTGGAGCCGGAATTCAAGGCGTATCAGCAGCAGGTGGTGAAGAACGCCCAGGCGATGGCCACCACGCTGATCGCGCGCGGCTACAAGATCGTCTCCGGTGGCACCCAGAACCACCTGATGCTGGTCGACATGATCGGCAAGGACGTGTCCGGCAAGGACGCGGAAGCCGCGCTGGGCAAGGCCCACATCACCGTCAACAAGAACTCGGTGCCGAACGACCCGCGTTCGCCGTTCGTGACCTCGGGCCTGCGCCTGGGTACCCCGGCCATCACCACCCGCGGTTACCAGGAAGCCGACTGCGTGGCGCTGGCCAACTGGATTGCCGACGTGCTGGACGCACCGGCTGACGAAGCCGTCATCGCCCGTGTGCGTGATGCGGTCAGCGAGCAGTGCCACAAGTACCCGGTTTATGGCTGATCGGCGTCGGGTGCCAGCGGTTTGTGGCGCCCGGTCTGCCCACAGTTGACCGCATTACCCCGGGTTGGGCGCTTGCCCCGGCCCGGGGTTTGTTGTATCTGCGTTACAGGTTTTCCACGTCGCATGCGCGGCGCCTGATGTCCAAGGCTTGAAACATGCATTGCCCGTTCTGCCAGCACACTGACACCCGCGTGATCGACTCACGCGTTTCCGAAGATGGTGCCACCATCCGTCGCCGCCGTGGTTGCGAGGCCTGTGGCGAACGTTTCAGCACGCTGGAGACCATCGAGCTCAAACTGCCGGTCATCGTCAAGAGTGATGGCGGCCGCGAGGCCTTCGATGCGCGCAAGCTGCGGGTGGGTTTCGACCGCGCGCTGCAGAAGCGACCGGTATCGGAAGAACGCATCGAGGCGGCAGTGCGCGCAGTGGTGCACCAGCTGCGCATGTGCGGCGAGCGCGAAGTGCCGTCGATCAAGGTCGGTGGCTTCGTGATGGACGAACTGCGCAAACTCGATCATGTCGGCTATGTGCGCTTCGCCTCGGTCTATCGCAGCTTCGAGGATGTGGCCGATTTCCGCGACGAGATAGAAAAGCTCGAGCGCGACCATTCCGCAGACAATGATCAGTTGCCTTTGTTGGAAGGGGCGGGTTCGCCGGATGGCAGGACCGCGAAGTCGGCGAAGCGTTGAGCTTTATCCGCTGGGGCGGAAGCTAGAATGTGATGCAAAGGCTTGGTTTGCCTCTGCCTTCTGTGGGAGCGGGGGGGGGGGGCCCGGGGGCCGGGGGGGGGAGGGGGGCCGGGGCGCCGGCGGGGGGCCACCCCCCAGCGCGGGGGGAGGCGCGCGCCCCACCCACCCCCC